>JBKJOH010000158.1:0-9290 GCA_046593295.1 Polaromonas sp.
GCGAATTGCGGCGTTGCGCGGTGCTCGAAATCCTCACGTACCTGAAGTACGTTCCGGTTCCTGCGCTCCGTGCGCCTTGCACTTCATCCCGAAAATCTGAATTTCTAGAAGTGCCCTACCTCATGCTTCCACCAGACGATTCGCTGCGCATGTCTTTGCACAACGAAGTGCATGCCCGCCCGGTTGCGCGCGTGCGCCTACCGGCACTGATTTTTTATGTGGCAGTACTCAACTTGGGCATTACGCGCGAGCAAGAGTGCGACTATCTGCGCCGACTGCCTGGACAAAGCGGACTCTTATCAGATGCGCTGGCGAGTAATTTTTTACGCCTGCGCTCTAAAGGTTTTAGTGTCAAGTGGGAGCGGCACACAGAGTTCACACGCTACTCGGTGGTTCAGCCGCTACCTGCTAATGCTTTGTTGGGGGCGTCTGACCCTGAGCTCTCGTCGGCTTTTGTGCTGCCACCAGAGTGGCTCCAAAGTATCCCTGGCAGTACCATCGCCGCGATTCAACTGGTGATGCTCAGTGCAGATTTATCAGACGAACGTGCGTTGATGACGCAAGCGCAGACCTGGTTTGGCGGGCGCAGTGTTGTAGCGTCTCAAATGGGTAATGGGCATTCATGGGCAATCACTGAATTTAGGGTCGCAACCGATGGGTTTGAGCGCCTATTGGTGATTGCGCCACCGGACACCACAGAAACCCGTGTGGGCCGTATTTCACAGCGCTTGCTGGAGCTAGAGACCTATCGCCTGATGGCGTTGCGCGGGCTACCCGTAGCCAAGCAGCTTGCAGGCATGCTTGCCGATGCTGAACGCGCCCTTGCCGATATCACGGCCCAGCTTGAAAACAAACAACATTCGGATCAACAGTTGCTCGACACTTTGGTGTCACTTGCAGCACGGGTAGAGCGGGCCACGTCCGAGAATTCATATCGCTTTTCAGCTACCCGCGCCTACGACGTGCTGGTTGCCCAACGCCTCCGTGAGCTGCGTGAAAAACCTATTCCTGGCACGCAAACGATGGGCGAGTTCATGCAGCGCCGACTCTCGCCTGCAATCGCAACCGTTGCAGCTACTGCGCAGCGCCTAGCCTCACTGTCAGAGCGCGTTTCACGCACCAGCGCCTTGCTACGTACCCGGGTAGACATCGCAACCGAGCTGCAAAATCAGCAGCTACTAGAAAAGCTCACCCGTGGCCAAGAGGTGCAGCTGCGCCTACAAACCACAGTCCAGGGCTTGTCGATAGCTGCCTTCTCCTTTTACATCATCGGCTTTCTGCACTACGGCAGCAACGCGCTAAAGGCTGCTGGTGTGCCGATTAACCCAGACATAGTGGTCGGCACGGCTGTTCCGCTGGTGCTGTGGGGGGTGTGGCGCATCACGCGGCGCATACACAACACTGGCTACAAGGTCAAATGAAATCCGCGATTGCTAGCCTAGCGCCGCAGCTTTGTGAAAGTCTCAAATTCCAAACGGCGCATCGCCAGCAGTAAAAAAACAGGCGCAACTCATGAATGTGAATTCAACGGCCGAACCGTCTGACATCGCACACAGTGCAGACCCTCACGCCCACCCAAACCAATTCGCCCTGCTCAAGCAGCGCCGCTTTGCACCTTTTTTCTGGACGCAATTTTCGGGTGCGGCGAATGACAACCTCTTCAAATTTGCCTTCACCGTGATGGTGACTTACCAACTCAGTGTGAGCTGGTTGCAACCGGCCATGGCCGGGCTGGTGATTGGTGCGCTGTTCATCTTGCCGTTTTTACTGTTCTCAGCGACCAGCGGGCAGTTGACCGACAAGTTTGAGAAAACGCGCGTGATGCGTTTCGTCAAGAACCTGGAGATCGGCATCATGCTGGTGGCTGCGGTGGGTTTTACCAGCAGCAACGTCAACGTACAGGTGCCCGTGTTGCTGGGCTGTACATTTTTGATGGGCTTGCACTCCACACTGTTTGGCCCGGTCAAGTTTGCCTACCTGCCGCAAGCGCTAAACGAGCGCGAACTCACGGGCGGCAATGGCATGGTTGAGATGGGTACGTTCGTCGCTATTTTGCTCGGCAATATTGTGGGCGGGTTACTGGTGGCCGTGCCCGGCGCGGGGCCAAGTTACGTGGCGATAGGCTGTGTGCTGCTGGCGCTGGTGGGTCGTGGGGTGGCGCAGTTTATTCCGCTGGCACCCGCCACTGATCCTGATCTGAAAATCAACTGGAACCCGGTCACCGAGACCTGGCGCAACCTCAAGCTGGCCAGCGGCAACGTGGTGGTGTTCAGGTCTATGCTGGGCATCAGCTGGATGTGGTTTTTTGGCGCGGTGTTTTTAAGCCAGTTCCCCAGCTTTGCCAAGGAAGTGGTGCATGGCGACGAACACGTTGCGTCGCTCTTGCTGGTGGTTTTTTCAATCGGTATTGCGACCGGCTCGCTGCTGTGCGAGGTACTCAGCAAACGCCATGTCGAAATCGGACTGGTGCCGCTGGGGGCTATTGGCATGAGCGTTTTTGCCGTGGACTTGTACTTTTCATCACGCGGGTTGCCGCCAGCAGAGTTGATGGGCGTGGCAACTTTCATGGCCATCCATGCGCACTGGCGCGTGATGATTGACCTGGCACTGCTGAGTCTGTTTGCGGGCCTGTACAGCGTGCCCATGTACGCCCTCATCCAGCTGCGCAGCTTGAGCACACACCGCGCCCGCATCATCGCGGCCAACAACATTCTCAACGCGCTGTTCATCATCGTCAGCTCCGTTCTGGCGGGCGCGTTGCTGGGTGCCAACTTCAGCATTCCGCAAATCTTTTTATTCGTTGGCTTGGCCAATGCTGTGGTGGCGTTTTACATCTTCATGCTGGTGCCCGAATACTTGCTGCGGTTTATAGCCTTCGTCATGTCGCGCATGGTGTACCGCTTCAAAATTACCGGAGATGAAAATATCCCCGTGGCAGGCGCTGCCGTTTTGACCTGCAACCACGTCAGCTTCATTGACCCGGTGCTGCTGATGGCGGCCAGCCCACGGCCGATTCACTTCGTCATGGATCACCGTATTTTTAAAACACCGGTGCTGGGCTGGTTCTTCAGATTAGCCAAGGCCATTCCAATTGCGTCACGCGCCGAAGACCCGGTGCTGTACGAGGCGGCCTTTGAAGCCGCCGCCAAGGTGCTGCGCGAAGGCGACCTGCTGGCGATTTTCCCCGAGGGCGGCATCACCAAAGACGGTGAGCTGCAAGAGTTCAAAGGCGGCATCATGAAAATTCTTGAGAACGCCAAACGCGACGGTGTTGATGCGCCCGTGGTACCGATGGCGTTGACCAATTTGTGGGGCTCGTTTTTTAGCCGGGTGGAACAAGGCAGCGCGATGGTGCGTCCGTTCCGCCGCGGCATGTTCAACCGCGTGGGGCTGAACGCTGGCGCTGCCCTGGCTGCGGCTGATGTGAACCCGGAGGTTTTGCGAACCCGGGTGGCAAAGCTGATGAAGGCCTGAACAGGCCATGCGCCGCGAAAAACAGGCCACCTGACTCAAGCTGACCGCCTACCCTGGCTACCTGTATCTGCCTACATAGGTCTAGCGCTGCCCGAATCAACATAAAGGACATCAATTATTACAAGGGTTCCATCATGAAAATACATCTACGCAACCAGGCTCTGAGCCTCTTTTTGCTGCTTCCCGTTGCCTCCGCCGTCGTTAGCATGCCAGCTTCGGCAGCAGCAGCAGCAAGGCAAGCCGCTCCAGAGGTTCAGTCTTTGGAGGTTAGCGCCGACAGCGGATTAAACGCTGGTTCATCACTGCAATTCACAGTCGAGGGCACACCTAGAGCACGGGCCAGCGTGCGCATCCGCGGTGTTGAGCGGAACATTCCCCTCAAGGAGGCCTCAAGCGGTGTCTATACCGGCGAGTACACCATCCGTCGCCAGGACCGCATTGTGGAGAGCAGCACCATCCAGGCCACGATACGTGTACGTAACCGCAGTGCAATTGGCAACTACAGCTTTCCCGCTGGCTTTGCCGGACCGCTGGTGTCTGCTGCCCCGCCGGTTTTTGTGGCACCACCACCACCTACCGCACCGCCACCCGCCCCGCTGAAAATTGACAACTTCACTGTCGCGCCCATTGACAAAATCGAGCCCGGTGCCGATTTGCGCTTCACCCTCAATGGCGCACCGGGTGCTGCCGCGACCTTCGACATTCCCGGCGTCATCGACAACGTGCCGATGCGGGAAGTCCGCACGGGTGTCTATGAAGGCAGCTATACCATCCGCCGGCTGGACAACCTGTCGCCTTCGCGCCCTATCGTGGCCCGATTGCGCCTGGGCGACCGGGTCGTAACCGCGATCCTGACCCAGCCGCTGATGGCAGATGCCAAGCCACCCGTGGTGAGCAACCTGACACCGCGCGAAGGTCAAGTGGTGGCGGGCAATGCGGCCACCGCTGTGTCGGCTTCCTTCGATGACACGGGCGGCGTGGGGATAGACCCCAAGAGCGTGCGCATCCTGTTGTCAGGACGCGATATAACGGCCAACAGCAATGTCACCAGCCAGTTCTTCAGCTACCGCGCAGACTTGCCGCCTGGCCGCTACATAGTGGATCTGAACGTCAAGGATCTGGCCGGCAACGCTATCAACAAGATCTGGGCCTTCGAGGTAGCCAATGCGGTGGCCGCTGCGCCCGCCACTCTGCCGCTGCAGATCACCAGCCATGCCAACAATGCAGCAGTTGAGGGCAATGCGACCACGGTGCGCGGGCGGACGGCTCCAGGAGCGACGGTGGACGTCAAGGTCGTTGCGGTTGCGCCGATTGCGGGCCTGTTTGGCGTGACCCAGGACGTGCTGTCCCAGCGCATTCAGGCCGATGCGGGCGGAAATTTCTCGTTCGATTTCTCTCCACGGTTGCCGTTGCCGGGCACCCGGTATGAGGTGACGATGATCGCGCGCAAAGCGGATCTAAACACCGAGTCCCGGCTGGTACTGTTTCAGAATCAGAGATAAAGTCCGCGCAGGCTAAATTGAGGCCGCCGCGATGACTCAACGTGCGCGAACCGACGATTACCGAACTGATGATGGGGTTGGCCAGCACCCCGGCGTCGGCAAACTGGCCGGGCATCATGCCCATTGCCTCGCAGTGTGCCTTGATTTTTTGTGCGTTCACGAGCGAGTCATCGCGGAATTCAGTCTCTAAAATTCGCTTGCCTCTGCTACCCGCCCGCGTGCCTTCTGCTGGTGGTTGAGCGGGTGTGTACTTGCCGCTAAAAATAGGAGCTGTGAGATCACCTCTGAATCCGCTCGACCAGGTATTCCTGCGAATACCAGAAGGTGTCTGGGGATGTGAGCGCGGCCCAGGTGCCTTCTTTCGGGTCTTGCCGTGAGCGAATGTCCCAGCGTACATCAACGATGCGGCACTGCGTGCAGGGCGACTGGCCCTTGCGCCGCTGAATCAAAGCGTAGCGGCTGGTTTTAAAAAGTGCTTCAACCTCTAGATAGTCCACTGGCTGCGGCGCAGCGTAGGCCACAATTTTTGCACCCGTGAGTAAAAACTGATACCGCTCGAACTGGCCATTGAAATTATTCGGCACGCTGACCTGCTCGCCTTGCACCAGCGCGACGGTCTCTGGCTTGAAGTGGCCCAGCGGTCCATTGAAGGGCGCGGTGACCCACGCCAGTGCCAACAGAAATGCAAACCCGGCGACAGCCGTGATGGGCCGCGTCCATTTGCTTCTCGCGATGCCCAAAATACTTATACCGAATATCAGCGCCAGCAAGCCCCAGAAAAATGGCGAATAGACAGCCGCATCGCCAGTAGCCCACACCGCGCCTTTGCCGATGACCCGCATCGCAAAGGCACCGAGTGCGCAAAACACCAAGGTCAAGCTGAACCAGATGCGGGCTGTGCGCGTCCAGTACAGCGCCATCAGCACGGCCACCGCAGGCATGGCGGGGATCAGGTAGCGCGCCGAGCGCTGGCTGGGCAGCATGAACACCAGCGCCAGTGCCAGCAGCCAGAGCCACAACACTTTCTCCGCGTCAGTGATGCCCTCTGGCGTGTTGCGTCTGGCGCAGTAGCTGCGCCACGCCGTCCATGCGCAGCCGACGACAAGCGGGAACAACAGACCCGCGTTGACGAAGTAACCAGTCAGGATGACGGGTATGCCGCCCGAGCCACTGAAGGCCAGCTTGAGGTAGCCATCAGACGACTTGAACTTGCCGACGTTTTCACCGACCACAAATTCGCGCCAGACTTCACCGGGCAACGGGTCAACCGCGAACCAGAGGCTGAACACCGCAACTGCAACGATGCAGATGGCGGCAACCTTGACGGCATCAAGCGCAATGCCGGGTCTGACTATTTGCCACGGCAAACGTCGCGCTTGAATAGTTTGGTAGCAAAGCGCGAGTCCAAAGCCAACGGGTACGACCATCGCAAATGATTTGTAGAGACAGCCAATGCCAATGGCCAGCCCTGCCAACAGAGGAAACTTCCAGCGTGATGCCAGCAGTGCAGCGGGCGACCAGGCCAGCGCAAAGAACACGCCGCAGAGCCAGAAGGTTTCAGGCGCGCTGGTCAGGTAGGGGCGGCCGTAGCGGTAGGTGCTGAAGAACGACAGAAACACGATGGCGGCGATGGCACCCAGTATTGTTCCCTCTCCCCCTGGGAGAGGGCTAGGGTGAGGGCGCTTCGCCTGCACATCCATCACAATTTTTCGCGTCAGCAGCCCTGCCATCAGCGCCGTGGCCCAGAGATACAGCACACTCGGCAAGCGCAGGTTGAACAGCGTCCAGTGTTCACCCCAGCCGCCCGCCACCATCGCCTGCCAGAACAGCAGCGGTGGCTTGGTGTTGCGCATGAAATCGTAAGAGCTGACCAGCGGCAGCCAGTGCCCGGTCTCGGCCGTCAGGCGGGCGATGTGGGCATACACCAGCTCATCGCCGTTGCGCGGGATATGGTCACCGCCGAGCTGAAACAGGTAGCCCAGCGCGACCAGAAAAGCCAACAACAGCCAGCCCAGTGTGCTGCTGGTCAAACGCGTTTTCACGGTGCGCCCTTGCCGCCGCTGCGGCGAAATGTCAGCCTGTCATTGGCAACGAAATTAAAGATGCTGGACACACCAATGGCTACCAGATTGGCGACGATGTAGTGCAGGTACAGGGACAGTGATTTCGTCATCACTGATTGAATGGCAATGGACACACCCGCAGCCGCAACATATTTAAAAAACAACACCATCACCCCTGGACTGGCCTCGTACTGGCGGTCGCGCCAGGTCAGGCGACGGTTGAAGTAAAAATTACTGATGGTGGCCAGCGTGATGGCAATGGCAATTGAATAGTTCAGCCGTGAGTGAAAATCTGCAATCCGCAGCAGAAAAAATTCCTGGCAGGCGTATAGCACGGCAATATTAATGACCGTACCGCTAGCCCCCACCATGCCGAACTTGATAAAGCGCCAGCGCGCCAGCGGTTGCAGCTTTGGCGGCAGGCGTCTGATTAAATTCTCAGCTAAATCTCTGAGTGTGCTCATCAAACGCTTGCCAAACATTCGCGCGACTTGGCCAACACGCTGCTAGGTGCGATCACCTTCAGGCATTGGTTGTCACCATCACAAGGCGATGATCGGTGGTTGTAGGCCGTGAGGCAGGGCGAGCACGGCCACTGGCTGTAAAACGAATAGCAGTGCGGCGTTAGCGGCGCGTACAGGCCCGGGGTTTCAGGGCCAAACAACATCAGTGTCCAGATTGGCGTGAGGGCCGCAAACTGCCCCGGTCCACCGTCGTTGGTGACCAGCAGGCGTGCCACATGAAAGAGCGCCAGCAGTTCTGCAATTGACCTTGTGTAGCCCGTTAAATCAATCACCGCGCTACCGCCACCAGGCGCTGCCACCTTCACGTTCGCCACCAGTTGCTGCGCCAGGGCCTTGTCGTCTTTGAGTCCAATCACGGCCACCGCGCAACCATCCAGCACCAGGCCTTCACATAAGGCGGTGTATGACTCCAGCGGCCAAGCGCGAATCGGCAGGATGCCGCCACCCGGATACACCAGTACCAGCGGTTTGCCCGCAATCGCCGAGTAGTCATTTGCCAGACGCTGCGTGATGCCGGACAACAAAGCCGGATCAAGCTGCACATGCGGCGGTGGTTTGCCCGACAGCGCAATCGCCTGTTTGGATGCTGGCACGGCGGTTGAGTCAATGGCGCGGGCCAGCGTCAAAAACTGTGCGCTGATGTGGTGGTAGGGGTTGTAGGGCACGCGCCGGTTGATGTGCGAACCGCGGTACAAACCTTCTTGCGTGTGGCGATGAAAGCCCACTCTGACGCTGGCCCCACTGAAGTAAGACAGCAGGCTGCTGATGCGTGAAAACAGTTCGCAGTCAATCGCCACATCCACATGCGCACGACGCAGCGCGCCAATCGCCTTCCACAAACTGGACAGCAAAGCGGTGAGCGAGCTGTCGTCAACCGTATGCACATGCTCGGGTTTGACCACGCCCATCAGGTCAAGAATTTCACGGTTCTTGCCGAACAGTAGCGCGTGCAATTGCGCATCAGGGTAGCGTGTTTTAAGCCTTGCAAACATGTCATGCGCCAGTACCAGGCTACCCATTTCGGACAACAAAATGACGACGATGGCGCGCGGCTTTTGATCGGCTTGCGAAGTTGGCCGAAACGGTTTTATCAGCGCATCGACCAGCGACACCACTGCACACAGCGGTATGCCAACCCAGCGGTCAATCCAGCGTTGGACGTTGATGTTCATGGTCTAAACGCCTCTGGCCCTGTCGATATGAAACTGCGACACGAATGCAGCAAACGTACACGCATCCAGCGCATCACGCACTTCCTGCATCAGGTTCAGGTAGTAGTGCAGGTTGTGGATGCTGGCCAGCATGGGGCCGAGCATTTCACCGCAGCGGTCCAGGTGGTGCATGTAGGCTCGGCTGAACCCGCCCGACGTAGTGCCGTCGGGCATCGTCCGGCCCTTGCAGGTGTAGCAGCTACAGGTCATATCGACCGGCGCGTCTTCGTTTTTGTAGCGTGCGTTGCGAATTTTCAAATCACCAAAGCGCGTGAACATGTGGCCGTTGCGTGCGTTGCGGGTCGGCATCACGCAGTCAAACATGTCCACGCCCGCCGCCACGCCTTCGACCAGGTCTTCAGGCGTGCCCACGCCCATCAGGTAGCGCGGCTTGTTGGCAGGCAGGCGGTGTGGCGTGTGCGCCATGATGCGCAGCATTTCTTCTTTGGGTTCCCCAACGCTGACACCGCCTGCCCGCGCACAAGCCGCGCTACCTGATGGGTGTGGGTACGCCAG
>JBKJOH010000293.1:0-11266 GCA_046593295.1 Polaromonas sp.
GTTCGCAAAATGGCACCACCGCCTGTGGACAGAACACATGCGCTGCGCTGCGTCAGCTCGTCGATAACGTCGGCTTCCAGATCACGAAATGCGGACTCGCCTTCGCGCTCGAAGAACTCGCGGATGGAGCAGCCAACCCGCTGCTCGATGACCTGATCCGAGTCAATGAATTTGACATCAAGCCGTCTGGCAAGCTGGCGGCCTATCGTTGATTTACCTGAGCCAGGCAAACCCACGCAGGCGATTCGGGTTGGATGCTCATTCACGGTGTAATTTGAGATGCAGTCAATCACCCAACCCGCATCCATCTCCAGCAGGAACTCCGGCTCAACGCAAGGGCGCGCCGCTTGTCAGCATTTTTGGCGTGATGAAGACCAGCAACTCACTCTTGGTAGCCGTACGGGTTTTTGTCTTGAAAAGGTTGCCCAAGACGGGCAAGTCACCCAGAAACGGTACTTTGGTTTCGTCTTCACGATCAGCCTGTTCATAGATGCCGCCGAGCACAACCGTTCCGCCGTTTTCAACCAGCACCTGTGTCTGGATGTGCTTGGTATCTATCGCAAAACCGTTTGCCGTGATGCGGCCTACGCTGTCTTTGGTGACATCAACGTTGAGAATGATGTTGCCCTCAGGCGTTATTTGCGGGGTCACTTCCAGCTTCAGGTTGGCCTTGCGGAAAGCGATAGAGGTTGCGCCGCTTGAGGTCGCCTGCTGATAGGGAAGCTCGGTACCCTGCTCAATCAGCGCCTTGACCTGGTCGGCAGTCACGATACGCGGACTCGACACGATTTTGCCGCGGCCATCAGATTCTGCGGCTGAGATTTCAAGATTGAGCAAACGCGTCAGGTTGGAGCTGAACAGCGATACAGCGAATGTAGCGGCGGGAAACCCGTTTTGGCCCAGTGCGGGTAGATTCAGGAAGTCACCAGCGTTTGTTCCGAAGTTGCCCCCCAACAGGGGAACCGTGCCGTTCGGTATGTTCGGTGCGATGTATGTGCTGCCAAACTGTGAGTTTGCAGAGTTGTTGACCGTAATAGGCCGCCCGCCCAACCTCACACCCAACGACTTGCCAAACGAGTCTGTAGCCTCCACGATGCGCGCCTCAATCAGCACCTGACGAACCGGAATATCAATCTTCGCAATCAGGGCTTGTATCTGTTCCAACTTAGCGGGTATGTCGGTTACGAAAAGCTGATTTGTTCTGGCTTCGAAAATCACGCTACCTCGCGGCGACAATATTCTGCTGCTTCCCGCAGCGCCGACAGTAGAGCCAATAAGTCCCGTAGCAATCTCAGATGCCTTCGCATAATTCAACTTGAAATCCTGCGTCCGGACTGGCTCCAGACTTTGAACGATATTTTTGGATTCCAGCTCCAGCTTTTCCTTGGCAGCAAGCTCATCTTTGGGAGCAATCAGCAGCACATTGCCCGACTTGCGCATACCAAGTCCCCTGGCCTGCAAAATAATATCCAGGGCCTGATCCCACGGTACATCTTTCAGACGCAAGGTCACGTTGCCCGTCACCGTATCAGAGGTCACGACGTTGAAGTTGGTGAAGTCTGCGATAACCTGCAGCAGGGAACGAATTTCAATGTTCTGGAAGTTCAGCGACAGCTTTTCACCGTTGTACCCGGTGCCCTGCGTCAACTTGCTGGCATCCACCTTCTGCTGACGTACCTCAACCACGAACTGGTTGTCGCTCTGATAGGCGCTGTGCTCCCACAAACCCTTGGGCTCGATCACCATGCGAACCTTATCGCCGATCTGAAAAGTCGTCACGCTTTGCACGGGCGTACCGAAGTCCGACACGTCCAGGCGACGACGCAGGCCCTCAGGCAATGCTGTTTTCAGAAACTCCACCACCAGCGTCTGCCCCTGCTGGCGAATGTCAACGCCAACCTGGTTGTTGGGAAGATCCACCACGATGCGTCCGGAGCTGTCCGCACCACGCCTGAAGTCGAGATCCTTCAAAGGCAAAACATCACGATTGCGGTTTTCTGCAAATGCCGGTGGCGCGATGGCTGTGGGCGCCGCCGCAACCGCAGCATCCAGCGTGATGAAGAGTGATTTGCCCTGAATTTCCGCCTTGTAGGTCGCTGCGGCCTTGAGGTTCAAAACCACCCGCGTTCTTTCCCCTGCCTGAACCACATTGGCTGAACGCAAATTGCCCAGATTGATATCCACGGTCGAGCGCCCCATGGCGTTGTTGATTCCCGGGAAATCGAGGGCAATACGCGCCGGCGACTGGATGCTGAAACCGCTTGGAATTGCCGTCAATGGTTCGCTCAGATCGATACGGATAACCTCCACGCCGCCCTGAACGGATGCGGTCACGGCTTGTATGGCATTGCCCGCCGCAGGAGCCTGCGCCCGAACAGAAAGTGAGAGCGAAGCCGCAAGCAGAAAACCCAAAACGGATGCGCTGCTGAAAAACACATCCAGCAAACCTCGCAGGCGGCCTGTTGCAGCACCTGCTTTTAATACCGATGTTTGCGCGTTCATTTTGATCCCTCTTGAAGCTGTAAAGTCGCCTGTCGCTCTATCCATTCGCCAGCGGCATCCTGCACGATTTCGCGCAGGGTGACACCTGTCTCGGAGACCTTGGTGATACGGCCATAGTTCTGGCCCAGATAATTACCCACTCGAACCTGGTAGAGCAGGTTTTCAACCCGCACGAGGGCAACCGGTTGCCCTGCTTTTATGAGGCTACCCACCATGGCAACTGAATCGAGTGGGGAGGCCTCCAAAGGCTCCTTGCGCCTGGCCAGTTCTGGCGCAATCAATGCTGCGTTTGACACCGCCTGTCTCGAATCGCGTTTCAGGGCCTGCGCCAGCTTCTGGCTGCTGAAAGGCTCTATGGAGCCTTCTTCGGTGTAAGCCTGCGGAGAAAATTTGATGGGTTCCGGCAAGCGCTCTACCCTGGATTTACTCTGGTTTCGCTGGGTCGTCATCCACTGCTGCAACTCATCATCACCCGACGAACTGCACGCCGACAGCCCGAGCAGCAGCGACAAAAATGCTAGGCTGCATACTTGCCTGAAAGAGATCATTTTTTGTCTCCTTTTGCAGCGCCAAGGGTCTTGCGCTGCAAGGCTACCTCATCGTTGTCCAGATAACGAAAGGTTTTGGCCGTAGTCTCCAGAGTCAGCGTGCCATCCTTGGCGGGCACGAGGGACAAATTATTCAAGGTAACAATGCGCGAAAGGTTGGCAATGTCAGCCGCAAATGCGCCTATGTCGTGGTAGCGCCCGGTCACGCGCACCGCAATCGGCAGCTCGGCGTAATACTCTTTCACACTGACCTGGCCTGGCCTGAACAGCTCAAACTGCAAGCTGCGCCCCAGACCCGCCTGATTGATGTCCGACAACAGGGCATCCATTTCCGCCTTGCTTGGCAACTGCTTTTCAAGCTGGGTGACGTATTGCTGGACTTGCTCGCGCTGCTTTTTCAGCGCCTCAAGGCTGGCGGCCTGGGCTGATTTTTTCGTGAAGTCTTCCCTCAAAGTGACCTCTTTGCCGCGCTCTGCCGTCAACTCTTCGTCAGACGAGCTTAACCAGGCAAACCACAGACCCGCAATAACAACCAGCGTCACGGCCACGCACAAGGCATAGCGCGGCAATGCAGGCCAGGAAGGAGGATCGTTCGGATTAAGCCCTGTGAACTGCGCTTTCAGGTTGTCCTGAATGCCAGCGAAATCAATACTGAGTTTTGTGAGTTTTGTGAGTTTTGTGAGTTTTGGAATTTTTGCCATGTTCAAACCTGCCTCAGACCTTTGCCGCCGCAGAACCTGCTTGCACCGGACTCTTAACTGCCGCCGGGGCCGCCGCTCCTGCCGATCCTGCCGCTCCTGGTACGACAACACTCACGCCAGCAGGGACTACAGGCTTTGAACCTGGCGCAGCCGACGCTGAAGGTTTTGCTTGATCGCTCGCCCGTTTGAGCGCTACACGCATCGAAAAATTCGACACCCGCCGTTGATCCCGGGCACTCAGGGCAATCGACGAAGCCGTGATTTCAACCAGCTCTGGCTTGGTGAGCCAGGCACTGTTGTTGGCCAGGTTGCGCAGCAACTCGGATACCCGTTCATTCGATTGCGCCACACCCGTGATGAGCACAAGCTGATTATCCTGCTTCATGCTGGTGATATAGACGCCATCAGGCAGTTGCTTGACGAGTTCAGCCAGCAGATAGACCGGCATATTGCGGTTGCCTTGAAGATCCTCAACAGCAGTTTGCCGGGCTCTGAGCGCAGCAATCTCTTGTTGCAGCCCAGAGATCTCCTTGATTTGCCCCTCCAGTTTGGAAATCTCGGTTTTCAGCAAGGTATTTTTGCCTTTTTGTCCTGCAATTTGTGCCTGATACCACGAATAAACAGCACCGGAAATGATTACACCGATAAGCGCCGCCATACCGAGTGCAACGAAAAACGACTCGCGCTTGCGCTTGCGCGCAGCGTCGCGGTGGGGAAGCAGGTTGATCAAAATCACCGCAGAAACCTCCGCAAAGCCAGACCACATGAGGTCAGGTAGGAAGCCGCTTCACGCCGCATTTTCTTTTCACGGACGTTCGCTCCGATGGTCATGCCCTCAAAGGGATTGGCTCGCATGCTGGCGAATGTTGTGTGCTGCGTGACCGACTCGGTCAGGCCCGGAAGCGCCGACGACCCGCCTGCCAGCATGACGTAGTCAACCTTGTTGTGCGGCGTGCTGGTGAAGAAAAATTGCAGCGCACGCCCAATCTCCTGGGCCATGCTTTCGACAAAAGGCTTTAGCACGCCCGACTCGTAGTCCTCAGGCAAATCACCGCTGCGTTTCTTGCTTTCGGCTTCTTCCGGGGAGAAACCATATTGCCGCACGATCAGTTGCGTCAGTTGCGCTCCGCCAAACGCCTGGTCGCGCTCATAAAGGACTTCATCGTTCTTGATGACCTGCATACTGGTGGTCAGCGCACCAACCTCAAACAGCGCCACCAGGATGTCCACACCCTTGTTGGGCAAATTTTCAATCAGGCGCGCAGTCGACAGCCTGGATGCATAGGACTCAACGTCCACAACAATGGGTTTGAGGCCAGCGGCCTCCGCCAGACCTTGACGATCCTGCACTTTTTCCTTGCGGGAAGCGGCAATCAGCACCTCCACATCGCCGCTTGAAGTAGCGCTTGGCCCCACCACGCAAAAGTCAAGGCTTACCTCGTCAAGTGAGAACGGAATGTACTGGTTGGCCTCGGACTCGACCTGGATTTCCAGCTCAGACTCACTCAATCCACCCGGCAAAACGATTTTTTTGGTAATGACAGCAGAGGCTGGCAATGCCATGGCGACCTGCTTGGTGCGTGTTCCGCTCTTTTTGACCAGTCGCCTTACGGCCTCGGCCACCTCATCGAATTTTTCGACATTGCCGTCAGTGATCCAGCCGCGCTCCAGCGGCTCGATGGCGCAGCGATCCAGCACCAGATTACCGGCTTTGTCCCGACTCAGTTCCACCAGCTTTACGCTGGATGACGAGATGTCAAGCCCCAGCAAAGGTGGCTCTTGACGGTTGAATAACGACCCCAGTGAGATCAAAACTGTCCCCAAATGATGGCTAATGAGTAGCCTTGCGTACTTAAGAAATCACTTGAATACTATCAGCAAGCCCCTTGTACAGTAAGGATTTTTTCTGTTTCGAGTACTATGACCGTTGTCAAAAGCCGACGCTTTTTACCAAGCCCCGTAACCAACGCCAGCCGCTTGCTGGCTGTAAAAGAAGGGTTATTGGGGTCAGACGCTAATTTCATTACGATGCATAGCATCGGGGTTTTTATAATAGCAACGCGCCCTTACGATTGCACCCATGCCGCCAAACTCCTCTTCGCCAGCCACGCCTGACTCAAGCCCCAAGCCAACAGCCGGTTCGCAACGCCGCGCTCGCCCTATGTGGCAGCGCCTGCTTCTCAAAGTGTTTTTCTGGGGTGCCGGGCTGGCGCTGGCTGGAGCCTTGAGCGTCTTGATGATCGTTGCGGTGGCGCTCGCAGTGGCCTACCCTAATCTGCCAGATATCTCTGACCTGTCGGATTACCGGCCCAAGTTGCCGATGCGGGTTTACTCGGCTGATGGTGTGGTGATTGGTGAGTTTGGTGAAGAGCGTCGCAGTCTGACCCCGATCAAGGACATTCCGCAAGTCATGAAAAATGCCGTTCTGGCAATTGAAGATGCGCGCTTTTTCTCGCACGGCGGTGTTGACTACCTTGGCGTTATTCGCGCGGGCCTGGCCAATGTGGGGCGAGCCAAAAGCCAGGGAGCATCGACCATCACCATGCAGGTAGCCCGCAACGTTTACCTGTCTTCAGAGAAGACTTTCACGCGCAAGCTCTACGAAATTTTGCTCACCTTCAAGCTCGAACACCTGCTCACCAAAGACCAGATTCTCGAAATCTACATGAACCAGATTTTTCTGGGCAACCGGGCTTATGGTTTCGCCGCAGCATCCGAGGCCTATTTTGGCAAGCCACTCAAAGACATCACGATAGCGGAAGCAGCCATGCTGGCGGGCCTGCCCAAGGCACCGTCTGCCTATAACCCCATCATCAATCCCAAACGCGCCAGGGCACGGCAGCTCTACATCATTGAGCGTATGCAGGACAACGGTTTCATTACCAAAGAGCAAGAAGTAGCCGCCAAGGCCGAGGAGTTGAATGTCAAAACCGGGCCAGACGCAGGCCGTGTACACGCTGAATACGTGGCAGAAACCGTGCGGCAACTGGTCTTCAACCAGTATGGTGATCAGACCTACACGCGCGGCCTCAATGTCTATACCACCTTGCTGGCGGCAGACCAGGCCACGGCTTACAAGGCCTTGCGTAAGGGCATCATGGACTACGAGCGTCGCCAGATATACCGCGGTCCCGAAAAATTTATTGACCTGCCCGCTGACCCGCAGGCAGCAGAAGAGGCGATTGACGACGCGCTGACAGACAGCCCGGACAACGGCGACATCATGTCAGCGGTTGTGCTGGAGGCCACTCCCAAGCGCATTCTGGCCATGCGGCAAAACAGCGAAAGCGTTGAAATCACAGGCGACGGGCTAAAACCTGCGCAGTCCGGGCTAGCCGACAAGGCCGCACCGAATATTCGCATTCGTAGGGGTGCCGTGATCCGTGTTGCAAAAACGCCCAAAAACACCTGGGAAATTACCCAGCTGCCTGAAGTTGAAGGTGCATTTGTTGCGCTGGACCCCAGAGACGGTGCCATCAAGGCCCTGGTCGGCGGTTTTGATTTTAAGAAAAATAAATTCAACCACGTCACACAGGCATGGCGGCAACCAGGCTCCAGCTTCAAGCCTTTCATCTACTCTGCCGCGCTTGAAAAAGGCTTCACACCAGCCACCGTGGTCAATGATGCGCCACTGTTTTTTGATGCCGGTGTCACAGGCGGTCAGCCGTGGGAGCCGAAAAACTACGACGGCAAGTTTGAAGGCCCGATGAATTTGCGATCCGCGCTGAAGAAATCAAAAAACATGATCTCCATCCGCATCCTTCAGTCCATAGGTGCGCCCTACGCGCAGGACTGGATCACGAATTTCGGGTTTGAGGCCGAAAAACACCCTGCCTACCTGACGATGGCACTGGGTGCAGGTTCCGTCACACCCATGCAGATGGCCATCGGCTATTCAGTATTTGCAAACGGCGGCTACCGCGTCAATCCTTACCTCATCACCAAAATCACTGACCAAAAAGGCAAGGTACTGGTAGAGATCAAAAAGCCGCAGCTTGACGAATCCACACGCGGCATTGACGCACGCAATGCCTTCATCATGTCCAGCCTATTGCAAGAGGTCGCGCGATCAGGCACGGCTGCCAAGGCACAGGCAACGCTCAAGCGGCCAGACCTCTACGGCAAAACCGGCACCACCAACGACTCGATAGACACTTGGTTTGTCGGCTTTCAACCCACCTTGGTGGCGGCAGTATGGATGGGCTTTGACACGCCCAAAAACCTCGGCGACCGCGAAACCGGTGGGGGTTTAAGTCTGCCAATCTGGATTGACTTCATGGCCTCAGCGCTGAAGGGCGTGCCCGTTAGCCAGCCTCCAGTGCCAGAAGGTGTCGTCAATATAGGCGGTGAATGGTATTACGACGAATACGCCAAAGGCTCAGGCGTGAGCAGCGTCGGACTGCAAGACCCAGCAGCCAATGCGGCACAGCAATCGGCTGTGCCTGGCGCACCCGCAGCATCGATTTCTGTGTTGCCGCCCGCTGATGAGAGAAAGCGGATTCTTGATCTGTTCAAGAACTAAAGGGTACTTCTAGAAATTCAGATTTTCGGGATGAAGTGCAAGGCGCACGGAGCGCAGGAACCGGAACGTACTTCAGGTACGTGAGGATTTCGAGCGCCGCGCAACGCCGCAATTCGCCCGAAAAATGAATTTATAGAAGTGCCCTAAACAGCAGAGCGCGCCCGGACTGCTCGCTCGCATAACGCGAGAGCGCAGCGAAAAATTCACTGCGGTCCTTGGTATCGCACCACAGGTTATCGTGAAATTTATAGTGAAACCCGCCCGCCTTGGCCGCCATCCAGATTTCCTGCAACGGTTTTTGCAGGTTGATGATGATCTGACTGCGATTGGCAAAACTGAGCGTAATCATGCCGCCCGTTCGCTGGTTGTCGATGTCGGCATCGGTCTCATCGTTGATCCGGTCGCACGCCAGTTCAACCGCCTTTAGCGCGGCTTCGGCATGCGCCAGATATTCAAGCTCGGTCATTACAATCCCATGATGGTTTCTTCACTTCAAATTTTAGGCCTACAAGCAAAAACCACTTTCCGCTGTGGGTCTGCGGCCCTCCTGCTCGCAGTGATCGGGCTTGCCGGTTGCGGGCAAAAAGGCCCCTTGTTTCTGCCGGTCATACCTGCCGCTCCAGCAGCTTCGTTGTTGGCGCCACCCGTACTGGCCAGTCCTGTGGCCGCTCCTGCAGCACCAGCCTCAGCTTCAAAATGAACACACTAGGCGAGAAGCAGGCCATGCTGCCTGGCCACCCGTTTGTAGCCTATCGCGGCGATGCGCTCTATGTAGAAGATGTAGCCCTTGACGCATTGGCTGCTACCCACGGCACACCGTTGTTCGTGTACTCCAAAGCCGCCATGCTGGCCGCCCTTGCTGCCTATCAGCGCGGTTTTGCAGGCCGCAATGCGCAGATCTGCTACGCCATGAAAGCGAATTCTTCGCTCGCTGTGTTGCAGGTATTTGCCAGAGCAGGTTGCGGCTTTGACATCGTCTCTGGCGGTGAGCTGGATCGTGTGCTGGCTGCGGGTGGTGACGCTAAAAAAGTGATTTTCTCCGGTGTCGGAAAGACGCGCGCCGAGATGAGCCGGGCATTGACAGTCGGCATTGGCTGCTTCAACGTCGAGAGCGAAGCCGAGCTGGATGTGCTGTCCGATGTTGCATGCACGCTGGGCTTGCGCGCGCCAGTCAGCATTCGCGTCAATCCGAATGTAGACCCCAAGACCCACCCGTATATTTCTACTGGCCTCAAGGGCAACAAATTCGGCGTGGCGCATGAAGACGCATTGCGCATTTACCAACATGCCGCGTCGCTCAAAGGCCTGAGTGTGGTGGGCATTGACTGCCACATCGGCTCGCAAATCACTGATAGCACACCCTACCTTGATGCCATGGACAGAGTTCTTGAACTGGTAGCCGCGATTGAAGGCGCAGGCATCACCTTGCAGCACATCGACTTTGGCGGCGGTCTGGGTATCAACTACAACCACGATACGCCACCGCAAGCAGACGATCTGTGGCGGCAACTGCTCGCCAAAATCGACGCGCTAGGCTATGGCAATAAAAAACTGATGATTGAGCCTGGTCGTTCACTGGTCGGCAACGCGGGCGTGTGCCTGAGTGAAGTGCTTTACGTCAAACCTGGTGAGCAAAAAAACTTTTGCATCATTGACGCAGCGATGAACGACCTGCCCCGTCCGGCGATGTACCAGGCCTTTCATGCCATCGTGCCGGTTAGCGCAAACAGCAAAGGCATTGCGTCAGCGACCTATGACGTGGTGGGTCCGGTGTGCGAAAGCGGCGACTGGATAGGCCGCGACCGCGAACTGGCGCTCAAAGCTGGCGACAAGCTCGCGGTACTGTCAGCTGGCGCTTATTGCATGAGCATGGCCAGCAACTACAACACGCGAGGCCGTGCGGCCGAGCTACTGGTTGATGGTGCTGCGGTACACGTCATCAGGCAGCGTGAAACATCAAGTGACCAGATGCTGCACGAAAAGCTGGTGAGCTGACCAGCCAGAACGCCGTCAAATAGTGTCGCCAAAGATTGCTATGAATTAGATAGCTGTTTACCCCTGATTTTATTGGGCTGTGGCCATTTTTTGCTGATGAATTGCTGTACACGCCAGCCCAGCAGCAGCGCAATGATGGCGGCATAGACAAACACTTCGGCAAAATCGTTTTTACCGGCGCGCATCCAGAAAAAGTGCAGCAGCCCAAGGCCTGAGATCACATAAACCAGCTTGTGCAGCAGTTGCCAGCGCCTGGCGCCCAGCTTCCGGATGGCCGCGTTGAACGAGGTCGCTGCCAGCGGTGTCAGCAATAAAAAAGCCGAAAATCCCACCAGAATGAACGGGCGCTTGATGATGTCCTTAACGATATCGGCGACATCAAAACCCATGTCAAACCAGCTGTAACTGAGCAGGTGGATGACTACATAAAAGTAAACAAACAGCCCCAGCATACGGCGAAAGCGCAGCAGCATGGGCGTGTTGCTGATAACCTTTAAAGGTGTCACTGCGAGCACGATGCAGATAAAACGCAATGTCCAGTCACCCGTCGCGCGAATCAGCGCCTCGGCTGGGTTAGCGCCCAGTTGATTGGCGAACGCGCGGTAAACCAGCCACGCAAAGGGGAGCAGGCAAATCGTAAACAACACCGGTTTGGCTACGCGATGCAGCAGTAGCTTTTGGCGGGAGATCATTGCAAAACTCTTAAAAGAATTTTTTCAGATCCATGCCTGCGTACATCTGCCCGACTTGCGCCTCGTAGCCATTGAACATGAAGGTTTTGCGCTTCTTGGCAAACAGGCCATCTTCACCAATCCGGCGCTCAGTAGCCTGGCTCCAGCGCGGGTGGTCAACGTTCGGGTTCACGTTGGAATAAAAACCGTATTCGTTGGGGGCGGCCTTGCTCCACGCGGTGCGCGGCTCCTTGTCGGTAAAGCGGATCTTGACCAGCGACTTGCCGCTCTTGAAGCCGTACTTCCAGGGCACCACCAGCCGCACCG
>JBKJOH010000316.1:0-8930 GCA_046593295.1 Polaromonas sp.
AGGATAAAGTGCAAGGCGCACGGAGCGGAGCAACCGGAATGTACTTCAGGTACATGAGGATTGCGAGCACCGCGCAACGCAGCAATTTGCCTGAAAAATGAATTTATAGAGGTGCCCTAAACTTTGCCAATGCGGAGCGCGACTTCGCGCATCAGTGCGCGTGCCAGTGACAGCTTAGACGCGCGGGGCAATTCAGTACTCCCCTTTGCATCAACCAGCAGCAAGGCATTGTGGTCTTGTCCGAACGTATCCGGGCCAATATTGCCGACCAGCAAAGGTACGTTTTTACGCAGGCGCTTGGCCTGCGCGTTCTCAAACAAATCGTGACTTTCTGCTGCGAAACCGACACAAAAAAGCCTGCCCGTTTGCGCAGCGTCAGATTTTGCAACGGTGGCGAGAATGTCGGCGTTCTCTTCAAACACCAACTGCGGCCCTACTACAGAGCCTTCCTTTTTTAGTTTGCGGTCTGAAGGCGATGCGACACGCCAGTCGGCCACTGCGGCAGTCGCTATAAAAATAGTAGCTGTTTGCACCCGTGGAATAACGGCTTCAAGCATATTTGAAGCTGATTTCACGTCAATTCTGGTCACACCACGGGGTGTCGGCAAGCTGACTGGACCTGCAACCAGCGTGACCTCGGCACCGGCCTCGCGGGCAGCGCGCGCAATCGCAAACCCCATCTTGCCGCTGGACAAATTAGTAATGCCACGCACCGGGTCAATCGCCTCATAGGTCGGCCCTGCCGTCACCAGCACCTTCTGGCCAGCCAGTACTTTGGGGGTGAAAAAGGCAATGATGTCTTCCAGCAGTTGCTGTGGCTCCAACATGCGGCCATCGCCCGTTTCACCGCAAGCTTGATACCCATTGCCCACGCCCAGCACGGTTGCGCCATCCGCCTCCAGTTGCACAAAATTGCGCTGGGTTGCGGGGTGTACGTACATCTCGCGGTTCATGGCAGGTGCTACCAGCAACGGCACCTTGCCGATGGGCCGGGCCAGACACATCAGACTCAAGAGGTCATCTGCACGCCCATGCAGAAGTTTGGCCATGAAATCGGCGCTCATGGGCGCAATCAAAATCGCATCGGCTTCGCGCGACAGATTGATGTGCGCCATGTTGTTCGGCTCACGACTGTCCCACTGGCTGGTAACTACCTGCCTGTTGCTCAATGCCTGCATGGTCACGGCGGTGATGAACTGCTCGGCAGCTTCGGTCATCACCACCTGCACCGTGCCACCCGCCTTGATGAGGGCACGGCACAGCTCTGCGGCCTTGTAGCAGGCAATACCGCCCGTCAGGCCCAGCACAATGTGTTTGCCTGCAATATCCAGTGCCTCGCCAGAAATGTCGGTTATCGATGAATTCGTCATGCCCTTCAATGTATCAGTTTGGCGAGTTCTTCATCCGGATCAAATGGGCGCAGGTCTATAATCGCAATTTCCCACCCTGCGAGCTTTTCGGCTTGTATCTGACATGACCAAATTTGTCTTCGTCACCGGCGGTGTGGTGTCTTCCCTGGGTAAGGGAATCGCCTCAGCCTCCCTCGCTGCGCTCTTGGAGTCGCGAGGCCTCAAAGTCACTTTAATCAAGCTAGACCCCTACCTCAACGTCGATCCCGGCACCATGTCGCCGTTTCAGCACGGCGAAGTTTTCGTTACCGACGATGGCGCAGAAACCGACCTTGACCTCGGCCATTACGAGCGTTTTATTGAAACGCGCATGAAGAAGGCCAACAACTTCACCACTGGTCAGATCTACAAAAGCGTACTTGAAAAAGAACGCCGTGGCGACTACCTCGGCAAGACCGTGCAGGTCATTCCGCACGTCACCAACGAGATTCAGGAATTCGTCAAACGCGGCGCCGGATATGAAACACCTGACGCAGTTGACGTGGCCATTGTCGAAATCGGCGGCACGGTGGGTGACATCGAATCCCTTCCATTTCTAGAAGCCGTGCGGCAAATGAGCCTGCGCATGGGTGCCAACAACACGGCATTCGTGCATCTGAGCTATGTGCCCTGGATAGCCGCCGCAGGCGAGCTCAAGACCAAACCGACCCAGCACACCGCCAAACAGTTGCGCGAGATCGGCATTCAGGCCGACGCGCTGATCTGCCGTGCCGACCGCCCGATTCCCGAGGAAGAACGGCAAAAAATCTCCCTGTTTACCAACGTACCTGACTGGGGCGTTATCTCGATGTGGGACGTGGACACCATTTACAAAGTACCACGCATGTTGCACGAGCAGGGCCTCGATGGCCTGATTTGCGACAAGCTGCGCCTGCACACACCGCCAGCCAATCTCAAGCGCTGGGATGATCTGGTGTATGAAATCGAACACCCGAAAAATGAAGTCCACATAGCCATGGTTGGCAAGTATGTTGACCTGAGCGACAGCTACAAATCACTCAATGAGGCCTTGCGCCACGCGGGCATGAAAAACCATGCCAAGGTCGTCATTGAATACATTGACTCTGAAACCATCACGCCTGAAAACGTCTCGCGCCTGGCCAAGTTTGACGGCATTCTGGTGCCTGGTGGTTTTGGTGTGCGTGGTGTTGAAGGCAAGATTTGCGCTGCCCGCTACGCCCGTGAAAACAAGCTGCCTTACCTCGGCATTTGCCTGGGAATGCAGGTCGCCACGATTGAATTTGCGCGCCATGTTGCTGGCCTGAAAGATGCAAACAGCACCGAGTTTGACCTGCAAACGCCACACCCCGTCATTGCGCTGATAACCGAATGGAAAGACGCTGACGGCAGCATCAAGATGCGTGATGCCAAGTCCGACCTCGGCGGCACCATGCGCCTGGGTGCGCAAAGCTCTGACGTTGCCAAAGGCACGCTGGCGCACAGGATTTATGGCGATGTGGTTACCGAGCGGCATCGCCACCGCTATGAAGCCAATGTTAATTACCTAGAGCAACTGCGTGCGGCAGGCCTGGTAATTTCTGCCCTGACGCAGCGCGAGCAGTTAACTGAAATTATCGAACTACCGCAAACCGTTCACCCCTGGTATGTGGGTGTGCAGTTTCACCCCGAGTTCAAGTCCACCCCGTGGAACGGGCATCCGCTGTTTAACGCTTTCGTTTTGGCAACGCTCGACCATCAAGCCCAGGGCAAGCTACTGAAGATTGTGGCCTGAACATGCAGCTCTGCGGATTTGATATTGGCCTCGACAAGCCCTTCTTCCTGATAGCTGGCCCCTGCGTGATTGAGTCCGAGCAATTGCAGATGGACACTGCCGGCACACTCAGGGAAATCACCGCCTCGCTCGGCATCCCTTTCATCTTCAAGTCAAGCTACGACAAGGCCAATCGCTCCAGCGGCACCAGCTTTCGCGGTCCCGGTATGCAGAAGGGTCTGGAGATTTTGGCCAAGGTCAAACGCGACCTCGGTGTGCCCATCCTGACCGATGTGCATTCGGAAAGCCATATTGCCGAGGTTGCAGCCATCGTTGATGTGTTGCAGACCCCCGCATTTTTATGCCGCCAGACCGACTTCATCCACGCAGTCGCGCAGTCGGGCAAGCCGGTCAATATCAAGAAAGGTCAGTTCCTCGCGCCCGGTGACATGAAAAACGTGATTGATAAAGCGCGTGCCGCAGCGCGTGAAAAAGGCCTCAGCGAAGACCGCTTCATGGCCTGCGAGCGCGGTGCAAGCTTTGGCTACAACAACCTGGTGTCTGACATGCGCAGCCTGGTCATCATGCGCGAAACAAACGCGCCGGTGGTGTTTGACGCCACCCATTCGGTGCAACTGCCCGGCGGCAACGGCACCAGCAGCGGCGGCCAGCGTGAGATGGTGCCAGTGCTGGCGCGCGCAGCGGTCGCCGTCGGTGTCGCAGGGCTTTTCATGGAAACCCATCCTGACCCCGCCAACGCCATGAGCGACGGCCCCAACGCTGTACCGTTAAAACACATGAAAGCCCTGCTGGAAACACTGCTTGAACTGGATCGCGTGACCAAGCAAAACGGTTTTCTTGAGAATAATTTTGGTTTGTAATTTTTTATTTATTGATTGAAAGACGAAAAAAATGAGCGCAATAGTTGATATCGTCGGCCGCGAAATTCTCGACAGCCGTGGCAACCCTACCGTTGAATGTGATGTGCTGCTGGAGTCCGGCGTCATGGGCCGTGCGGCTGTGCCGTCCGGGGCATCGACCGGTTCGCGTGAAGCCATTGAACTGCGTGACGGCGACAAATCCCGTTACCTCGGCAAAGGCGTGCTCAAGGCGATTGAACACATCAACACCGAAATTTCCGAGGCCGTGTTGGGCCTGGATGCCAGCGAGCAAGCATTTTTAGACCGCACCCTGATTGATCTTGACGGTACCGTCAACAAGTCGCGCCTCGGTGCCAACGCCATGCTGGCCGTCAGCATGGCCGTGGCACGTGCAGCGGCTGAAGAAGCTGGCCTGCCGCTGTACCGCTACTTTGGCGGCAGCGGTGCGATGCAGATGCCAGTACCCATGATGAACGTGATCAACGGCGGCGCACATGCCAACAACAGCCTGGACCTGCAAGAGTTCATGATCATCCCGGTGGGTGCGCCCAGTTTTCGCGAAGCATTGCGCTATGGCGCCGAAGTATTCCACGCGCTCAAGCAAATCATCCACGACAAGGGCATGAGCACTGCGGTGGGCGACGAGGGCGGCTTCACGCCCAGCGTGGCCAGCCACGAAGCGGCCATCCAGATGATCTTGGCCGCCATCGACAAGGCGGGCTTCACCGCAGGCGAGCAGATTGCCATTGGCCTTGATTGCGCCGCCAGCGAGTTTTACAAGGACGGCAAGTACGAGCTCACCGCCGAAGGCCTGTCCCTGACCGCCGAGGAATGGACCAACGTCATGGCCACCTGGGTCGACAAATACCCGATCATCAGCATCGAAGACGGCATGGCCGAAAACGACTGGGATGGCTGGAAAATTCTGACCAATCGTCTGGGCAAACAGGTGCAAATCGTGGGTGACGACCTGTTCGTCACCAACACGAAAATCCTCAAGGAAGGCATCGACAAAGGGATTGCCAACTCGATCCTCATCAAGATCAATCAGATCGGCACCCTGACAGAAACCTTTGCCGCGATTGAAATGGCCAAGCGTGCTGGCTACACCGCCGTTATCTCGCACCGCTCGGGCGAGACTGAAGACACCACCATTGCCGACATCGCCGTGGGTACCAACGCAGGCCAGATCAAGACCGGCTCACTGTCGCGCTCCGACCGCATGGCCAAGTACAACCAGTTGCTGCGCATTGAAGAAGACCTGGGAGAAGTCGCTACCTACCCCGGACGTGCGGCGTTCTACAACTTGAAGTAATGGCCCCCACGCTCACGCACTTCGTGTCGTTCACTGCCCCCCTAGGGGGCCGCATTTCGCCTTGGGGCGGCCCGGCGGCGAAACATCACTATGGCGTTTAAGCATGGACTCACGCTTAGTCCCCGCCCTCTTGATTGCACTGCTGGCAATCTTCCACGCTCAATTGTGGATGGGCCGGGGCAGCATTCCCAGCGTGCGCGAGATGCAGCAGCGACTGAGTGATCAAACAGCCCAAAACGCAAAAGCGCAATTGAGTAATGACCAGCTCTCAGCGGAAGTACGCGACTTGAAAGAGGGGCTGGAAATGGTCGAAGAAAAAGCTCGCAGCGAACTGGGCATGGTAAAGCCCAATGAGATTTTTGTTCAGGTCAACAAATAATGGGCACTTCTATAAATTCATTTTTCGGGCGAATTGCTGCGTTGCGCCTTGCACTTCATCCCGAAAATCTGAATTTCTAGAAGTGCCCTAATTTCCACCTATTGCACGGTAGCTGTAGGTGGCTGTTGCCGATCAGGCTGGGTAAAAATCTGCGCTGCATCCACCGGGTCAAAATTGTAGGGCGCACCGCAAAATTCGCACGTCACCCCGACGTGGCCCTGCTCTGCAATCACGCTGTCAATTTCTGCAACACCCAGGCTGCGCAGCATGTTGGCCACGCGCTCGCGTGAGCAGCTACAGCCAAAGCTGGGAGCCAGCACTTGAAAGCGCGTGATGGGTTCCTCCCAGAACAGACGGCGCAGTATGGTGTCGGCATCCAGCGTGAGCAACTCTTCGCGCTTGAGCGTGCTTGCTAGCATGACGATGCGTTTGTAGTCTTCGTTTTTGCCAATCTGGTCTTCATTGGCATCCACATCAATGGTGCCTTCCAGATTACCCTGCCCCTTGACTGGCAGGCGCTGAATCAGCAGCCCCGCCGCCATATTGCCATCGGCGGCCAGAATCAGTTTTGTGTCGAGTTGCTCGCTTTGCAGCATGTAGTGCTCCAGCACTTCGGCGAGGTTTTCAATCTTCTCGTGCGCATCGCCAAACAGCGGCACCACGCCCTGGTAGGCCTGCTGTCCAGGTAATTTGTCTTTCGGGTCCAGCGTGATGGCGCAACGGCCTTCGTTGTGTAGGTTGACCAACTGACTCAGCGAGCTGCCCGCATCGACCGTGCCGGTCACCGTGGCGGTAGCGCGCAGGGTTAAATCGGGCTGCACTTCAGCCACCGCCAGCTTGACCGGGCCGTCACCAAAAATCTGCAACACCAGCGCGCCATTGAACTTGATGTTGCCCTGCATCAACGCGCCAGCCGCCGTCATTTCACCCAGCAGGTGCATGACCTCGATGGGGTAGCCGCCAGCGGCTTGCCGGCGTTTGAGGATTTCCTGCCAGGAGTCGGTAAGGCGCACCAGCATGCCGCGCACCGGCAGGCCATCAAAAATAAATTTATGGAGTTCAGACATCAAGCCAGCTTCTTAAGCCCTGTTTTATAGCGGGACGCATTCTCCACATAGTGCTGTGCGCTGCTTTTTAAACCCTCAATCTGCTCCGGCGACAGTTGTTTGACCGCTTTGGCCGGACTTCCAATAATCATCGAGCCGTCCGGGAACTCTTTGCCATCGGTGACCAATGCGCCAGCGCCTACGAGGCAGTTGTTGCCAATCTTTGCGCCGTTCAACACCACCGCAGCAATGCCGATCAAAGAGTTGTTGCCAATCGTGCAGCCATGCAGCGTCACCTGATGGCCCACCGTCACGTTCTCGCCAATCACAAGCGGCTTGCCATGGTCGGTGTGCAAAACGCTGTTCTCCTGAATATTGGAGCCCTTACCTACCGTGATCAACTCTGTATCGCCCCGCATCACCACGCCAAACCAAACGCTCACATCCTCTGCAAGCGCAACTTTACCCATGACCTGCGCACTGTCGGCAACCCAGGCGGTGGGGTGAATCGAAGGAGTCAAATCGTCTAGTTGGTAGATGGCCATGGGTGTCCTGGTGTCCTGTCAATGATGGGCTGTGGAAGTGCCCGGAACTCCAGCCATTGTAAGGAGGCTGCTCATCGTCAATAGCCAATAGCCGACAATCAAACCATGACAGCACCGTCCCCACTCAAAGAACTCCGCAGCCAGGCACTGGAAGCGCTTTTGAGTCAAAATCCAGAGCAAAAAATAGCCACAACCCTCTATTTATGGACGTTTCATGCTACGTTTTCAATAGCAACCAAGCAGCACCTCGAAACCCCAGCCAAGCTGCCCGGCTGCCCGGAGCGGCCCGAGTTGTGCTCGCATCTCGACATCGCCAAACGCTCGCCCTTCACAACCGAGGGCCTGGCTGCGCTGCTGCACGCCGTCACGCACATTGAGTTCAACGCCATCAACCTGGCTCTTGATGCGATCTGGCGTTTTGCCGACATGCCGGACGCCTATTACCTTGACTGGCTAAAGGTGGCAGCCGAAGAAGCCCGGCACTTCAGCCTGCTGCGGGCGCATCTGCAAACCATGGGCTATGACTACGGCGACTTCCCTGCACACACCGGCCTGTGGGACATGACAGCCAAGACCGGCGACGACGTGATGGCGCGCATGGCCTTGGTGCCGCGCACGCTGGAGGCACGCGGGCTGGATGCGACACCACCCATGCAGGCCAAGCTGCGCAAGGTCGGCACGCCGCACGCCTTAAAAGCTGTCGATATTCTGGACATTATTTTGCGCGACGAAATTGGCCACGTCGCCATTGGCAACCACTGGTACCGCTACCTGTGCAGCCAGCGCGGTCTGGACCCGCTCGCAACTTATGCGGTGCTGGCCCGGCAATACGGTGCGCCGCTCGTCAAGGGCCCGCTGAATCTGGACGCGCGCCGCGATGCGGGCTTTGATGAGGCCGAGCTGGCGCTGCTGGTGCAGGCGGCCTAGCTCCTACCTCGCCCGGTCTATTGCGGGTTTTTGTCTTACTGACAAATCGCCCGAAAAAGCTAGGCTGATGCTATATGCATGCCGAAGGTCAACCGCGCGGATGATGCTCGTGGTGAATCGCCTTCAGGCGCTCACGCGCAACGTGCGTGTAAATCGTCGTCGTTGAAATATCCGCATGTCCCAGCAGCATTTGCACGGCGCGTAAATCAGCACCATGGTTCAGCAGGTGCGTGGCAAAGGCGTGGCGCAGGGTGTGCGGCGACAGGGGTGACGTGATGTCGGCGCGCAAGGCGTATTTTTTGACCAGCATCCAGAACATCACGCGACTCATGCCCTGGCCACGATGGGTGACAAACAGGTCTTCAGTCTGCTGGCCTTTCAAAATTTCTGGCCTTGCCTGCGCGATGTATTGCACGATGGCTTCGCGCGCGGCCTGACCAAACGGTACCAGCCGCTCCTTGCTGCCTTTGCCCATCACACGCAGCACGCCGTCGTTCAGGCTCACATCAAACGTCTTCAGCCCCACCAACTCGCTGACACGCAGGCCGCTGGCGTACAGCACCTCCAGCATGGCGCGGTCACGCATGCCGAGCACTGTCTCGTCGGGTGCGGCCAGCAGGGCTTCAACCTGTGCTTCGCTCATGGCCCAGGGTACGCGCAAGGCCTGTTTGGCCGATTGCAGCTTGAGCGTCGGGTCGGCATTGACAAAACGCTCGC
>JBKJOH010000320.1:0-4912 GCA_046593295.1 Polaromonas sp.
CTCCTGGCAAGCGGCCTTTTCACACCATCATTCCGGCATTCCTGACGAAGCCGAAGGCCGCTTCTCACCCTCTCCCCCCGGGAAAGGGTGAGAAGCGGCCTTCGGCTTCGTCAGGAATGCCGGAATGATGGTGTGAAAAGGCCGCTTGCCAGGAGCGACCTGATTGGCACCCGGTTTCAGACTGAAACCGTGGCCACGGTTTTGCAGGCTGATGCCGAATTCGGGCTCAACACAGCCCGAGCCGAAGCCCATGTAGTTGCTCTGGATAAAGCTCACCATCATGCCGTTTTCGTCAGCTGCCGTGAGGTAAATCGTGCCGCCCTTGACGGGGTTGCCTGCGCCGAAGTCTTGCGCCTTTTTCATGTTGATGAGTTTGGCACGCGACGCAAGATAAGCGTCATCGAGCATTTGCTCGGGGGTCACCTCCATTGACGAGGGCTCGGCCACATATTTGTAAATATCGGCAAAGGCCAGCTTCATGGCTTCGATCTGCAAATGCTGCGAGTCAACGCCATCAAGAGCTAAAGACGCCACATCAAACCTGTCCAAAATGCCGAGCGCAATCAGCGCCGCAATGCCTTGGCCGTTGGGTGGAATCTCATGCAAGGTGTAGCCACGGTAGTTTTTTTCAACCGGCTTGACCCACTCGGGTTTGAAGTTTTCCAGATCCCTGGCGGTCATGCTACCGCCGTTGGCGCTGGAAAATTTTTGAATAGCGTGGGCAATCTCGCCACTGTAAAAGGCCGCGCCTTTACTCAGGGCAATCGCACGCAGCGCTTTGGCCGCAGCCTTGAACTGGAACAGCTCGCCCACCTTCGGGGCTCTGCCCCACGGCAGAAAGGCGTTGGCAAAGCCGGGCTGGCCTTTGAGTTCGTCAGTTGCCGCCTCCCATTTTTGTTGCACTACGGGCGGCAGCAGGTAGCCGCGCTCGGCAATCTCGATGGCCGGCTCCATCAGGTCAGCAAACGGCAGCTTGCCAAAGCGTTCACTCAAGGCCACCCAGCTGCTTACAGCGCCGGGTACGGTCACTGAATCAAGTCCGCGCTTGGGCGGCGTGGTGGCGCTATCGCCGTACTTGCGCTTGAAGTAATCGGGTGTCCAACTGCTAGGCGCGCAACCCGAGGCGTTGAGGCCATGCAGCTCTTTGCCGTCCCACAAAATACAAAACGAGTCGCTACCCAAGCCATTGCTAACGGGCTCAACAATCGTCATCACGGCAGCAGCAGCAATGGCCGCATCAACAGCGTTGCCGCCCTTGTGCAACATGCGCAGGCCAGCCTGTGCGCCCAGTGGATGTGAGGTGGAGACAACGTTGCGCGCAAACAGCGGCAGGCGGGTAGAGGTGTAGGGGTTGTTGAAATTGAAATGAAGGCTCATAAAAGCTGTTGGAGAATGATTGAGATTTTCAGTATGCGCGCAAAAATGGCACCCGAAGGTGCCATTTTTAACTACCCCAAAAGAGCCTTGTCATTCCTCGACGAAGGCCTCTTTGCGTTTATTTTTAACGGCAGGCAGCAGCACGATGATGAGCAGCAGCAAGCCCGCAGCCAGCAGGCCAGCGGAAATCGGACGGGTTACAAACACGCTCCAGTCACCGCGAGATAACAGCAGCGCTCGTCGTAAATTTTCTTCCATCATGGGGCCCAGAATAAAGCCGAGCAGCAGAGGTGCGGGTTCGCAAGCGAGTTTCACAAACAGGTAGCCGATCACCCCGAAGGCACCCACCGTCCAGATGTCGAAGGTATTGTTGTTGGTCGAGTAAACGCCAATCGCACAAAACAAGACGATCGCCGGAAACAGATAGCGATAGGGTACGGTCAGCAGCTTGATCCACATGCCGATCAGCGGCAGGTTCAAAATAATCAGCATCGCGTTGCCGATCCACATCGAGGCAATCAAACCCCAGAACAGCTCGGGGTTGCTGGTCATCACCTGGGGACCAGGCTGGATGTTGTGAATCGTCATGGCACCCACCATCAGCGCCATCACGGCGTTGGGTGGAATGCCCAGTGTCAGCAGCGGGATGAATGAGGTTTGTGCACCCGCATTGTTAGCCGACTCAGGGCCCGCCACACCACGGATGTTGCCTTGGCCGAATGGCACTTCGCCCGGCTTCATTCTGATTTTTTTCTCAAGCGCGTAAGCAGCAAACGCTGCCAGCAAAGCACCGCCACCAGGCAGGATGCCCAGCATAGACCCCAGTGCCGTACCGCGCAGCACAGCGGGTGCCATGTCTTTAAAGTCCTGCTTGGTGGGCATCAGGCCCGTTACTTTGGCCGTGAACACCTCACGTTCATGTTCTGGCTGCGCCAAGTTGCTGATGATCTCGCCGTAGCCGAACACACCCATGGCGATCACGACAAAGCCGATACCGTCGGTCAGTTCAGGAATGTCAAAGCTGAAACGGGCCACACCCGAGTTAACGTCAGTGCCTACCAGACCAAGCAGCAAGCCCAGCACAATCATGGCCACGGCCTTGAGCAGTGAGCCAGAAGCCAGCACCACCGCACCGATCAGGCCAAGCACCATCAATGAAAAATATTCGGCCGGGCCGAACTTGAAAGCCAATTCGGTCAGCGGCGGCGCAAAGGCAGCCAGAATCAGCGTACCGACGCAACCTGCAAAAAACGACCCCAGGCCGGCAGCCGCCAGCGCAGGCCCCGCTCGACCCTTTCGGGCCATCTGATAGCCGTCAATACAGGTGACGACCGATGAGGACTCACCGGGCAAGTTGACCAAAATAGCCGTGGTTGAACCACCGTACTGCGCACCGTAATAAATACCAGCCAGCATGATGAGCGCCGACACAGGTGGCAGCGCGTAAGTGGCGGGCAGCAACATGGCGATCGTGGCTACCGGGCCAATGCCGGGCAACACGCCAATCAGCGTGCCCAGCAGGCAGCCGATAAATGCGTACAGCAGGTTGATCGGCGTGAAAGCTACGCCAAAGCCTAGAGAAAGATTTGCAATCAGATCCATGGTTTGCTCTTTAACCTGTAATGAAAGCAGGCCAAACCGGGAACTGCAACTTCAAAATAATGACGAATGCAACATAGCTGCCAGCGGCAAGAATGGTAGCGAGGATGAAGGTGTTTTTAACTTTCCAGCCGGGCTCGGCCATGCTGGAGATAAACGCCAGTGCGTAGATGGCGACGATCAGGCCCATGGCGGGGAGCTTGAAGGCTGGCAGGCCACCGAGAAGCACACCGAATATCAGGTTGCCCAGGATGATGTAGACCAGCGGCTTCCAGGCCCACTTGCCAATTTTGTCGCCGCCTTCGACTTCAATCACCAATGCCTTGAAGGTGATGACCACCCCAAGAATGGCCATCAGCACGCCCAGCATAAGAGGAAAGTAGCCCGGACCCATGCGGGCACCCGAACCGATCTTGTAGGTGGTTGCACCCCATGCAAACGCCACGCCGAGGCCCATGAACATGAGACCGGCAAAAAAGTCTTTCTGACTCTTGATATTCACAGCTTGTCTCCAATAGAAAGATTGAATGGCGCGATTGTGCATTCATTAGCGGCAAATTGGCATGTGGCTTTCACCTACAGGCCAAGTGATATGCGCACCAAAAATGGCTTGGAGGGTTTTTGGGGTCAAGGTTTGCCCACAGAAGTTTGATTCAGGAACTTCAGGGCGCTTCTAGAAATTCAGATTTTCGGGATGAAGTGCAAGGCGCGTGTCGCATCGCCCTTCGGGCTCATGCGAGGGTCGCGCAGCAACCGCAATGTACTTCAGGTACATGAGGATTGCGAGCACCGCGCAACGCGGCAATTCGCCCGAAAAATGAATTTATAGAAGTGCCCTTCAGGACATGGGCGGCGTGGTCGCCAAAATCTCTTCAATCGTCGTCAAGCCTTCAGCCACCTTGAGCGCGCCGGCCAGACGCAGTGGCCGCATACCTTCTGCAACCGCCTGCTTGCGCAGCGCGTCAATATTCGGCTCTTTGGAAACCTTTTCCTTGAAGACTTCGGTCACCGTGAGCAGCTCGTACAAGCCCATGCGGCCCCGGAAACCCGTCAGCCGGCAATCAACACAGCCGACGGGTTTGTAGGGCCGGTAGCCACCGCTGATCTGCCACGGTTTAACGAGGTCTGCCAGCGTCTCGCGCGAGGCCGTATCGTCTTTCTCGCGGCAGTTGCTACACAGCGTGCGCACCAGGCGCTGGGCCAGCACACCCAGCAGCGTGGCGTTGATGAGGTATGACGGAATACCCAGCTCCATCAGCCGCGACACGGCCGACGGCGCATCGTTGGTGTGCAGGGTGCTGAAAACCAGATGCCCGGTGAGCGCTGCCTGCACGGCCATTTCGGCGGTTTGCAAATCGCGGATCTCTCCGACCATAATGATGTCCGGGTCTTGCCGCATCAGCGCACGCAAGCCTTCCGAAAAATCGAAATCAAGATGCGGCTGCACCTGCGTCTGGTTGAATGACGGCTCGATCATCTCGATCGGGTCTTCTATCGTGCTGACATTGACATCTTCAGTTGCCAGCCGTTTGAGGGTTGAATACAGCGTGGTGGTTTTACCCGAGCCGGTTGGCCCGGTCACCAAAATAATGCCGTAGGGACGCTTGACGAGTTGTTCCCAGCGCGTCGCATCATGCTCTGAAAATCCCAGTGCATCGAGGTCTTTGACGGTGGTGTCCGGGTCAAAAATACGCATCACCATTTTTTCGCCAAACGCAGTTGGCAGCGTTGACAGACGCATTTCAATTTCATCACCACGCGGGTTGCGCGTCTTGATGCGGCCGTCCTGCGGCCGGCGCTTTTCGACCACGTCCATGCGGCCGAGCAGCTTGATGCGTGCGGTCATGGCGTTGTGAACCGCCATCGGCATCTGGTAGACAAGGTGCAGCTTGCCGTCGATGCGAAAACGTATCACGCCCTGCTCACGCCGGGGCTC
>JBKJOH010000332.1:0-20580 GCA_046593295.1 Polaromonas sp.
CGGATTCGGGATGCCATGCTAGGCGCGAAGCGTGCCGTGTGGCTCTGCCACACAAGCGATTCGCAACAACGCAGGGCACCCGAAGCTGGCGAGCCAAATGTGCAAGTTATTTCTGAACGAGCCCTTAGTCTAGCCAGGTCGTGAATTCGCTGGCAGGTACGCGGGGGGTGCGGAAGGTGTTGACCAGCGCGGTTTCATCGGCATAGCCCAGCGACATGCCGCACACCAGCATTTCGCCTTCGCCTGCGCCTATGTGCGGCAGGATGATGTTGGCAAACCCATTCCACGCGGCCTGCGGGCAGGTGTGCAAACCGTGGCCGCACGCAGCCACCATGATGTTTTGCAAAAACATGCCGTAGTCCACCAGCGAGCCACGACCCATGACGCGATCCAGCGTAAACATCAAGCCGATCGGCGCATCAAAAAACTCGAAGTTACGCTGGTGCTGGGCGTGCATCTTGTCTTTGTCGCCTTTGGTAATACCGAGCAGGCCGTAGAGGCCCCAGCCGTTTTCACGCCGACGGTCTATGTAGGGCGACATCCACTTTTCAGGGTAGTAGTCGTATTCTTCCCGGTACTCTGCGGCCAGAGTCGGGTTGGCGCGCAGGGCATCGTGCGCCGCGCAAACTTTGGCAACCAACGTATCGCGACTGGCACCCTGCAAGACATAGGTTTTCCAGGGCTGGGTGTTGGTGCCCGATGGTGCCCGGATGGCCACTTCAAGCAGGTGCGAGATAACCTCACGCGGCACGGGTTTTGGTAAAAATTCGCGCATCGACTGACGGCTCTTGATGGCATCGTCAACAGCGTTGGCTGCGTTGCTTGCATTGATAACGGTCACTTCAAAGTCTCCAGTACAGACAGTAATTGCGGTGGCAAGGCCACGGGTTTGCGGGTAATGCGGGTAATGCGGTCAACATAGACGTGAATGAAATGGCCTTTAGCCGCACAAACGTTGTCGTCATCGGCAGCGAATAGACCAATCTCATAACGCACGCTGGACGAGCCGATGTGCGCCACACGAATGCCTGCCACCACCGCATGCGGAAAAGCCAGCGGCGCAAAGTAGTTGCATTGGGTTTCAACCACCAGCCCGATCACCGGGCCGGCATGAATGTCAATCGCGCCCCGCTCGATCAGCAAGCCATTGACGGCAGTGTCAAACCAGCTGTAGTAAACAGCGTTGTTGACATGGCCGTAGAGGTCGTTGTCAGACCAGAGGGTGGCAATGTTGCGAAAGGCCTTGTAGGCGCCTCTAGGTTCGGGTTGGGGGCGGGCGACAGGAATCATCACTGCTTATTTTGCCACTTGCGCCAATACGCCAGCGCAACCTTGTAAGTGTTCATCTGCACCTGCACCGTCTCATCGATATTGATGCCGTAGCCACCCGCCATGGCAAAGACCAGTGGCATGCGGCGCTGTCGATGACGTGGCAGGTAGCGGTTTTAGGCGGCGATGCCAATTTGTCTTAAAAAATGGCATTCAGAAGCGCGACAAAGGATCAAACTGTACTGCGGCGTTGATGGAGCCCGCCTCCAGCGGTAAGGCGGTTTTTGAGCAGTTTTAGGCATCAAATCAGTGCCTGACTCAATGGACACGGGTGCAAGCAGCTAATAAAGAGGCGTTGGTTGATGCGCCCGTTTTTTCAACCCAGACCATGAACGCCAAGGTTTTGCCTGCAAGGATCACGGTGGCGCAAATTACAACTACAGCCACGATTGCAAAACCTGTAACAGTTTCTGTTTTCCGGGTGCGAAATAATTATTTAATGCATAACATACCGCTAAGTTGGCCGGGTTGAACCAAGGCTGCATTCTTAGAAATCAGGGGGCAGGCCTGATTTCCGTGACACAACACGAGGACAGGAGAAAAATAATGCGCCCAGCGAATTTTCTGTGGATAGATTTTCGACGCGACACATCCGCCTCAGGGCTTTTCCATTCGCTGGCTCCTTTGTACGACGCGCACAACTTACTTCACCCCTGCGACCCCAGCCCTCATATTCAGGCCCGGCAACCGCATTTTCTGTGCTTTGAGTTTGATACCCCGCAGGAAAACGATCTGGCTGTCTTGCACCAGACCAATCTGCAGCACCCCGGCCTGCCATTGCTGATGATCACCGAAAGCCATTCAGAGTCTCTCGCCGTCTGGGCCTTTCGTTCGGGCGTGTGGGACTACCTGGTCAAGCCGCTGACGGCAGGCGACCTCAATACACGCATAGAAACCCTCGCTCATCTTTGTCTTGAGCGGCCTCCGGGTGATTGGCGCCTGCCGCGGCACGCATCTATGCCTTGCTCCGTGCAGTTGGAGACACCGCGGAAAATATCACATGGGCATAAAACACTTTTGGCGCATCAATTCGTGGAAACCCATTTCGCGGAATTGGTGCGTCTGTCTGTTGTGGCCGGGCATTGCCACATGAGCGAATCGGAATTCAGCCGCGTCTTCAAGAAAGAGCACGGCCTCACTTTCTGTGAATACCTGTTGAAATTCCGCATCGGCAAGGCCTGCGAGTTGCTGGCCGATTCACCGGTTCAGGTCAAGACGGTTGCCTTTGATGTGGGCTTCAATGACGTGTCATATTTTGCCCGCACCTTTCGCCGCTACACGGGTGCGACGCCGTCGAGCTATCAACAGGTCCTGGCCATGAAAATCCCCGAGTCTTTCCATTCATCGCAACAGGCGGAAATTTTCCTCAATCCGATTTGACACGCGATTGAGCGGAGCTTCCATTGCAAGTGCCGGGAGGGCGCAAGAGCGCAAGAGCGAGCCGCTCAGTGCCACCGAATGCGTCTGTCCCTCCACGGCATTTGCGCAAGATAGTTATAGCGTTGCGCAGAATCGTCCTAACTCCCGAGCGTTTCTTTTTCTACACTGAAAGCAGCAGATCGCCCGCAACCGGATTGGCATTCAAGGTTGCTGGCAGTGTGCTTGCGGACATGGATGCGTGAGTATGCAATGCGCACGAACCGCATCGGTCCTGCACCCTTTTTCAGTGCATGCAAAACACCAACTCAGGAGATCACCAACATGGCCACCAAAGCAACAGGAAGCAGCAACTCGCGCAACGAATTTGTTCTTGAAGGCAACATCACTTTCCAGGAATCGGAGTGTGAAACCCAGGACTTGGGTGTCAAGGTTTTTGCCTTCGATCGGCTCGGTGTGTCGCTGGGTGGCGGGGAACTGGACGCCAAAGGGAATTTCAAGATGGCGCTGCGTCTGGCCGCGCCAGCAGATATTCAACTCATGGCGGGCCCAGGAACTGACGCAATGAGTGTGCGCCAGTCATCCGCCTATCTTCAGGCTTTTACTGCAAAGGACTGGAAGAAGGAAGGAACCCGTTTCTTCATCAACCCCAAACTAGTCATCCCGCAGCTCATCTGGTGGCCGTGGCGGCCGGTACGTATTTGCGTCACCGGACATGTCCGCAAGCTCGACAAGCACGAGGGCCACACGCAAATATGCCCGGTGCCCTTCGTGAAGGTGGAAATTTTCGATGTGGATCGGGAGGGTTGCTGGTGGCCGCCGATTCGTAATTGGTGGGATACGCTGCTGGATCGGCCGGTGATTCGCATTCCCGACCTGCTCAAGCCGCGCCCTTTCCCGCCCAGGCCCTTCCCGGGCCCCGACCCGGCACCGGAACTCAGGCTCGACCCGCGCATGATTGGCGCAGCAAGCAGCTTTTCACCGGGTGCCGATGTCAGCCTCAATCCCCAGCCCTTGCCGCCGCGCACGAACAGTGCGCGAATGTCAGTCGATGCTGCTGAAACCCAGGGCTTTAGTCTAAAGTCTGACCTGTCGGGATTCTCAGCGGTCGGTCGCGTGGGCGAAGCGCGCCGGATGGATGCCGCTCTCGCCTCACGGCTGGACCGCCTGACTCTGACTTCCAAAATCCCGCCCTGGGCCATTTTTCCGCGCTGCTTTTACAGCAAACAGGTGGTGTGTGAAACCTACACGGATTGCGATGGCTATTTCCGCTGCTGCTTCCGCTGGTCGCCCATCCATTTCCGCAACGGCAGGCTGCGTTTTGATGCCTGCCCGGACATCATCGTCCGCGTCACGCAAATCATCAATGGCGTGTCAACGGTGATCTACATGGATCCCTACACCAGCACCCGCTGGGATGTCACCAATGCACACCTCGACCTCTATCTAGACAACGAGGAAGTACGTTGCGGCCAAGGCTGCCACCCGCATCCGGAAGGCTCGCCGGTGTTCTTCACCCGCATCGGCAACGACGAGGTCTATCAGATCAACCAGGGCACGGGTCTTTACGCCGATGCCAGCTATTCCAAAATGGCCTATGGTGGCAATCTGCTGGTGTTCGCCCTGTTCGGTGATGCGCTGGCAACTGGCGCGCCCAAGCGTTATTACCGGCTCTCGTATGCCAAGCAGGGCAGCGTCGACGCCGATTTCAAGTTCATAGATGCCGACTTGCGCGACACGCGGGTTGACAAGCTGACGTTGACAAGCTCCGACTACCCGCTGGGCCCGCAGCCGGTCAATGGCACCACGACGCTCTACGAGGTCCGAAATCGCAGCAACTACTACTGGTACAACCCCGACTGGATTGGCAGCTGGTGGACACCACCGGTCGAGGAAGATACCGCCACTTACGTCCTGCGGCTGGAGCTATTCGACGAGAACGGCGTGTATCTCAATACGGCTTCCGGCCTGGTGGACTACCGCGATGGCACGGTGACCCCGCCCGCCCTGCTGCCCGCGATGACCGACCATTGCGACCTCGTCATCACGCTGGACAACAAGCCCGCAGTGGTCAATCTCGACATTCCCGCGGTACTCAATGAGTGCGGTGTCATCCCGTGGAGCCCGGCGCTCACGCTCAATTTCAATGTAGCGGCCACGCAGGAAAACAACCGCCTGCACAGTTGGACATTGCAGTACACCAAGGGCGTCAACCCTGTCGTGACGGTGCTGGCCAGCAACAGCTCCAACGCCGGCGCACTGAGCCCCGTGAGCACGACAGTCAGTGGCGCACCCCTGTTGGTCGGCCTCACCACCACCTGCGCTTTCGCGCTCAAACTGTACGGCTGGGCGCATATCCGCAATGGCTACGGCTTGGTCTATTACACCGAGCAAATCAAGGCCATCGCCATCGAGAAATGCGCCCCCTGTCCAGAGTGTCAGGGCAATGTAATTTTCTGAACCGGGCAGTCGCGGGCATTTTCCGGATTGCCCCGATTGCCCACTTTCTACCAACGTCAAAAATTTTCAAGGAGATGCCGCCATGAACGAAGTCACCGAATCGAAAATCCCCTGCTGCCCGCCTCTGGAAGTGGACAAGGTGTGCGATGTGCTGGATTTTCACTACCGCCTCAAGCACAACACCGAGGTCGTCAGCGGTGGCCGCCGCGTGCAGGTGGAAGTCATCATCCATGCCCGCTTCGAGCGCTGTCCCGGCCCCATGACGCTGGGCGATCTGTCCTACAGCACGACCTTGCTGCCGGGCGAAAAAGTGCGCCTGTTTACCGCCGACCGGCGCACGCGTTTCAGTTTCGACAGCGCCAGCCGGGTGAGTTACCGCAACGAGCAGACCTCGGAAGAGCGCTTTTACATGGCCAGCTTGCACGACTCCATGAGCGATCTGTCGGTGCGCGACTCCGCTACCGCGACCAGTTCATCGCATGGTTCGGCCAAGGGGCACGGCGGCACTAGCGGAGCGATCGAGAGTCTCCTCTTCGGTCCGTCGGTCGATGTCAGTGGTTCGTACGAGGCGACTTCCACCAACACCTTTCTGCGTCAGCTCACGCAACACGCCTCGGCATCGGATCGCCGCTCGGAAATGGGCACGCGCGCCGCCAGCAGCGTGTCGGTGGGCGAGGTACAAACCCGCGCCCATACCGAAGGGGAATCCGAAGACCATTTCGAGTCGGCATCACGCGAGTTTTCCAACCCCAACCGATGCCACGCGGTCACTTTCTTTTTCTACCAGATCAACAAGACGCAGAAGGTGCGCTACACCATCGAGTCGATCGAGCGGCGCGTGATTGATCCGGTCGCCAACACGCGCATCACCAACAACCCGTTTGTGGCGAATGGTGACGTGGACGCGATTCCCAATGGCGTGCTGGCGACCGATGAAAATCGCCTGCAGAAAGAAGAAATCGCACGTCAGAGCGTGGCAGCCAAACAGCGCGTCGCCGCCGGAAACAACCTGGTGCAGCTGGCCAGTTTTAACTTTGCTGCCGGAACCCCGCTGGAGCCCATCCCGGCAGCGCTCGCCGCAAAAGCACTACAGCAGGTGGACCAGTCCCTTATCAAGGAAGGACTGCTTGACCAGCGCGGAAAACTGTCAGAGGAAACCAGAAAATCCCTGTCTTTTGAGCGTACAAGTTCGCTTCCCACACCCGGCCTCTTGGTGAAGGGTTGTCTGGACGAATGCAATATTTGCGAAGAGACACTCATGAAAGAAATGGACCTGGACCTGGCACGCAAGCAGCTGGAGAACGAACTCCTCAAGAAGCAAATTGACTTGCTGGACAAATCGCAGGAATATCGCTGCTGCCCCGCAGGCAGCGAAGAAACGCCGTGATGCGTCGGGGTACTTGACGATCAAACTGTCAATTCAAACGGAGGAGCGCATGGCAATCGACATGTTCCTGAAAATCGACGGTATCGATGGCGAATCGACCGATGCCAGACACAAGAATGAAATTGCCATCCTGTCCTTCGCGTGGGGCGAAACGCAGTCCACGCCAGCAAGCGGCGCGGGCGGTGGAGGCGGCGGCGGTGCCGGCAAGGTGGTCATGCAGGATTTTCACTTTTCAATGCTCGTGAACAAGGCGTCGCCCAGGCTGTTTCTGGCCTGCGCCAAGGGAGAGCATTTCAAGACCGCCGTGTTCACCATGCGCCGGGCCGGAGTCTCGCCAGCCGAATTCCTGAAGTGGCACTTCACCGACGTGCTGATCAGCGCCTTTCAGACTGCCGGTGATGCCGCAACCGGCGCGCTGCCCACCGACCATGTGAGTCTGGGTTTCGGGAAAATCGAAGTGGAGTACACACCGGTGAAGCCCGACGGCAAGCCGGGCGTGCCAGTGAAAGCAGGTTGGAATGTCAAGACGAACCGGCCAGTCTGATGTCAGCCCGCCCGGCTTGGTTCCGGGGGTAAGGACTTGTGAAATCGTGAAATCGGGGTCGGATTCCAATTTATTTCTCAAATTGTAATCAGGTGGCTTTGTTCTTTTCAGCCGTTGAATTGCGCGTCGTTAATGAGTCTGGCTGTGCGTGGCATCAAACACGCTCAGTGCCGGAGCTTCCATGCAGGCGCCAGGATGGGCGCAGGTGCGCAAGCGCGAGCCGCTCAGGACCACCGAATCCGCCTGTCCCTCCACGGCATTTGCGCAAGATAGTTTTAGCGTTGCGCAGAATCGTCCTATCTGTTTGCAGCTTCTGTTTCTACACTTCAAAAAAGGTAAACCATAGGCCAAACGGCTACAGGAAACGGCTCCGTTCCGTCGGCGTATAGCAACAACTTCAAATCCACAGGAGGTTCACCATGTCGATGCAAAAATCCACGAAGTCTTCCCGCGCATTGCTTGCGGAGGGTCGGGTGAAAGTCTTCTTCGACACGCTTGCTCGCGCGGCATCGCCACAGCGACGCCTGATCGCAAGTGACGACGGGGACAGCGCCGCCCCGAGACGCACGAGAATAACTTTTATTCGAGCCTGGCCCTTTTTCCCCTTTACTAATTGGAATCTGACCCTCATTACCCCTCTTCCATCACTGTCAAAGGGTGAAAGATGAAGATCGAAGAGCTAATCTCCGCGGTACAAAGCGTCTTGAGTGTCGACGTAGACGGCAAGGCTGGGCCAGAAACCTGGGGCGCGATCTACGAGCGCATAGTCAGCCCTACACTCAATGCCACTCCGTCGGCACCCGACATTGCACCGGTAGATCCTAGAAGCGAAAAGGTCATCGCAACGCTATTGCCCGAGGTCCAGCCAATAGCGCGCGCTCTTGTCCAGAAAGCAGCACTAAGCGGAATTCGCATAAAGGTAATCAGTGGCTTTAGGACATACGCAGAACAAGATGCCCTATATGCGCAAGGCCGAATCACGCCGGGGAGCATCGTAACCAAAGCTAAATCAGGGTACTCAAATCACAACTTCGGGATCGCCTTCGACGTTGGGGTTTTTGAGGGAAACAACTATCTCGATGACTCACCTAAATACAAGGCCGTAGGCGTTCTCGGCACGGACTTGGGGCTAGAGTGGGGCGGAAACTGGAAGACTATTGTCGACCAGCCTCACTTCCAACTTCGCCCCAGTTGGGCATCTGATATGACGGAAAAGGAAATGCTAGCCGATTTGAGAAATCGTGTGGCTGGCACCTTGCCAATCTATGCGTAGGTCGCCACGCTTGTTTGGAGTCACATCGCTTTGCTGTTCAATGTTGGCGGCTAACTTTAGCTTGAGCCGACGCGCTGAAGCGCGACGCTCGACATGACGTTGAACGTAAGTTGAGATGCAAGCCCCAACAAAAAGGTTAAATGAAACGATGTGCTTAATGCGTGCCGGTAATGGACGTTGGGGCTGATGTGCATGACATGTTGGCGGTGTAATGTTCGCTACGCTTTCCCCAGCCTACGAGCTAACGAATCTGGGCGCTCAGACGGAGTTTCGGACGGTGCTTAAGAAGCACAAATTTTTCATTAACTGACGCGACAGTAAAGGAGAAACAATCATGGCATACCCTATTTTGGGAATTCATGGGCTCGCCAACAAGCCGCCCGAAGACGTGCTGACGATGTCGTGCAAAGCTGCGGTGCTGGAGGGGCTTAGAAGGAATTGCGGCAACACCGAACAGAAGGTCGAGTACAAGGGCATTTACTGGGCGGACGTGATGTACCCCAAGCCGCTCAACCCTGACGATGAACCTTACATCAAAGCCGGCGGCAGGGGCCCCTTCAAGACCTACAAGGACGGCTGGTGGAGCGACGTGGTGGCGGGCATCCTCGACATCGCCGGGGAGGCTCTCGACGGGGCCAAGCGTTACGTCGGCATGGACGCGCTGGCCGATGCGGTGCTCAAAGCCAAGCTCAAAGACCTAGCCACGTACAACGAAAATAAGGCGATCCGCGACGAGCTGCGCGGGCGACTCAAGCAGGAGCTGCTGAATGTGCCCGCCAACACGCGCATCATGCTGATCGCCCATTCCATGGGCACCATCATTGCCTATGATGTGCTGAGGGACATCGGCCGGGACAACCCCAACTTCCAGCTCGACCACCTAGTCACCATCGGCTCGCCCTTGGGCCTGCCCCACGTGAAGAACCAGATATACCAGGAAAACAATCTGGTGCGTACTCCCACGGTGGTGAAACGCTGGACTAATTTCGCCGACCGGCGCGACCCGGTGGCCCTCGATGTGCATCTCTCCGACGATTACGCGCCTAACGACCGCGGGGTGCAGGTCAAGGACGACCTGGTCATCAACAGTTACACCAGTCCGGCAGGAAAGGCCAACTACCACAAGATGTACGGCTATCTGCGCGCGCCCGAGCTGTCGGAAGTGGTGCGGTCGTTCCTGTAAGTCTGGGGCCTAGCGGTGAATCAGAAAGAAAATGGGAGCAGAGTCGAGGCAAAGCGACAGGGTCAAGTCTTGATATCACACCCTGCACAAGTAGAGGTCTAAATATGTAGCTATGAATATAGACCTGACCCCAAGCTCCTGCATTTTTGGACTGGAAAACTCCACATGAGGTATTCTTTGGACAACACAGCACATGGGCTAAGCCAGCACTGAATGTTGCACTTCGAATGTGAATCCAAGCCCCTAATTTCCTTTCAACCCTCGTTGGAGTCCTTGTGATGCGCCTTGATAACCGGTCGTCCTGTACTTTTGCTTGGCGGTTGCATCAATTGACCAGCGCCATTCACCCCGGAGAGATTACATGAAAGATATGCCTACTCTGGGGTTGCCGTTGATCCTGCTGGGTGCCCTGTGGGGTGCTGTCAGCATCGTTCTGCAGTTCTATCAGATAATCAATGCCAGGCGGGATCAGATATTGGTGTTTATCGAGTGCAAGAAGGCCTTTGCGGGGAAGCTGACAAATGCAGGGGGAGATTTCGTAGCTACGCCGGCCAAGGTGCTCGATTAGTGCCAGTTATGTTGTTACAGTAAAGAACTCCAACCGATTGATCTGTATTTGTCCAACTTGCTTCCGCTTTCCCTTGGACTCTGTCTGTTTCTCGCCATAGTCTCCCTCGCTGTCGTGCGCATTCCAGGCTACCTGAATTCAGACGACGGCGATTTTATGCGTAGAGTGCGTCGGATTTGCTGGATTACCGCATCACTGCCGCTTTTCGCGCTGATCGCGTTTGCTACTGGCTTGGCGTTCGACGTCTATACCTTTCTGTTTAAGCTAGGCGACTGGGTCTTGTGGAAATGAGGTCAGGTTTTATGTTAGCGGCCACACGGTGGTTTGCGCCCCTGTTTGGCGGCATTGTATTGGCAATTAACTCCGGTTGTGCCGTCCTCGACAAGAGCACGCCTGCTTGGCGAGATTACCCGGTAACCTTGAAAGGTGAGTCGCGCATTGATTTGCACACGGAGGTGTCAGGTTCGGGTAAGCCCGTATTGCTAATTCACGGCTTTGGCAACAGCGTCTATGTCTGGCGTCATTTGGCTCCTACACTGGCTCAAGAAAACCGGGTGATCGCAATTGACCTGAAGGGTTTTGGCGACTCTCCAAAACCGGCTGACGAGCGTTACTCGGTCTACGAACAGGCACGGTTGATCCGTGATTACGTAATGGATAACGACCTGAAAGATGTGACTATTGTGGGGCACTCGCTTGGTGGCGGTATTGCTCTAGTGGCCTCGCTCTACCTGCAACAGTCGGCCCCCGGTCGACAGAGAGGCCTGGTACTGATCGACGGTATCGCGTACCCGCAGCGGATGCCCATGTTCATTCGAATACTTGCAACCCCCGTACTTGGGCCGTTGGTTGCGAGAGTGGTGCCGCCAGAAATTCAAGTTCGAGAAGTGATGAAACTGGTGTATGCAAAAAATTCGGCAGTACCCGAGGATGCGGTTAAGGCTTACGCCAAGGCCTTGAAGACACCTGAGGGGCGCTATGCCGCAGTAACCAGCGCGCGCCAAATCCAGCCGCCGGACCTGGAAGATATATCTCTACAGTATCCAAGCATCCGAGTGCCGACTCTCATCGTTTGGGGTAGGCAGGACGAGATCGTCCCAGTCAGCGTCGGCGAGCGCCTCCACCGAGCGATCCCAGGCTCACGGCTGTTTGTCATCGATGATAGCGGTCATTCTCCAGCGGAAGAGCGGCCGCAGGTTCTCCTGCCTGTAGTGGAGTCATTCCTGCGCAATCTTGGGATGGCAGATTAATGACCCTCGGAGTGAATGACAACAGGGGGCAGACCACGGTTTAAATGAAGGGATAGTTTGATGGGCAACGGGAATCGTGGTCTGAGCCCCAATTCTATTGATCGAAGTTCAGCCTGCAATTGACATTCAATAAACCACAACATGGAGGAGTCTTAATGCCCACCACTCAGCAACCGTACCATCCGATCATCTACGTACGTGGCTTCGCAGCGGCGCAGGGCGAGATCGAGGAGACCGTGGCCAATCCCTACATGGGCTTCAACATCGGTTCGACCAAGACGCGCATGGCTTGGACCGGCGATGTGAAGCGCTTCTACTTCGAGTCGCCACTTGTGCGCCTGATGAGTGATCACGACTATGGTGACGTGTTCGTGGACGGCGAGGACCTCGTGGCAGCCGAACGCCCCGACTCCGTGATCCCCTACCGCAGCATCATCATCTACCGCTACTACGACGATGCCAGCCAGGTCTTCGGTACGGGGGGACGCCGCCGATCGAGCATTTCGCGAAGGGACTGGACAAGCTAATCCTTCGCCTGCGCAATAAGATCTGCGCCACCCCTAAAAACGCGATGACGCCGGAGGACCTCCGCGTGCATCTCGTGGCGCACTCCATGGGCGGGCTAATCTGCCGCGCCTGCCTACAGAACCCGGAGTTCGGCTCCGCGGAGGCGCGTAGGGCGGTAGATAAGTTGTTCACATACGCAACGCCACACAAAGGTATCGACATGCGCATCGTGCGCAATGTACCGGGCTGGCTTTCCTTCGGTGATGTCAACAACTTCAACCGCGAGCGGATGGCCGAGTACCTCGATTTGCCCAAGGGCGAAGACGTCTCGATCATGAAGAACTTCTCGCCCGAGCGCATCTTCAACCTAGTGGGCACGAACCCACGCGACTATGCCGTGGCGGGTGGGCTCTCGGCATGGGCGGCTGGGGACGCGAGCGACGGGCTCGTGCGTATCGAGAACGCCACCACGCATGGACCGGGCCCCGATGGCAAGGATGTGAGTTCGCCGCGCGCTTTCGTGAACCGCAGCCACTCGGGTCACTACGGCATCGTGAACTCCGAGGAAGGCTACCAGAACCTCACGCGCTTCTTATTCGGTTCGCTGCGCGTGGACGGCATCCTCGACATTGACGACATCACCCTGCCAGCGGAGGTAGATAAGGAGTTCAAGGCCGGCAAAACTGTGGGCGCGTCCTACCAGTTCGAGGTCGCGGTCCATGGACACGAGGTTAGGTCTCCCATTTCCCGTTGCTATGCAAGATGGAAGCCCCGCCCCCGCCTATGGGCAAGAAATGCCTGGTGCAAACAGTCTTGGCCTTCAGGTCAGAGAAACAGCCTTCCATCAACGCGCAGCCAATAGCTCAGCGTAACGCGCCATATCGACATTGCCGCCGCTGATGACCACGCACACGCGCTTGCCCGCCAGCGTCGCCCCGGCCTCGCACGCCGCGGCAAACCCCAGGCAGCCCGTCGGCTCGACAACCATCTTCATGCGCTCGGCAAAAAAGCGCATGGCGGTGACCACGCGATGTGGCACCGGTGGTACGTATAGCCGGTAGCTTGGGTGGAAAACGTGAAATCGGGGTCAGACTCCAATTTATTTCCTCCCTCCTGCCTCACGCCTCATAGCGCAGCTTTCACTCGATTGATATGAACAACAAGTGCCTAGCCCAATGATTACGTGCGCAGCCAGCTATAAAAAATGTAGCAATTTACAGTCGGAATCAGCCTACTGCCCCACCTGCCAGCCGCCACCCTGTGACTGGATTAGCGCCACCGCAGTGGTTTGCCGATCGGCCATGGCTTGCACCAGCGCGCGGCGCGCGCTCAGCGCCGTGGCTTGCGCGGTGATGACTTCGGTGTAGTTCAGTTTGAGCCGGCCCAGATTGTGGCCTGAAGCATCATCATGGCCATAAGCTAGGCTGCAACCCTGCTTTTACCCCTGGGAACTAGGGCTTCATCCCTAAAATGGTGCGATGCAACAAAAAACACTTGCTATCCCTCGGGTATCCCCTATACTCAGGGTCATGTTGCAGTGCAGCAAATTAAAGCAAAGCAACAGTTTTCCCTAGCGACCTTTTTATTTTTTAACTACACCGGAGATTAATTATGCTGACTGCTGAACAAATCATGGCCTCCCACAAAGCCAACATCGAAACCCTGTTTGGTCTGACCCACAAAGCCTTTGAAGGCGTTGAAAAGCTGGTCGAACTGAACGTACAAGCCACCAAGGCTGCCCTGGCTGAAAGCGCCAACCACGCACAAGCCGTGATGGGTGTAAAAGACGCGCAAGAACTGTTGGCCCTGCAAGCCGCTATGATTCAGCCACTGGCTGAAAAGACAGCTGCTTACAGCCGTCATCTGTATGACATCGCCACCGCCGCTGGTGCTGACCTCGGCAAAACGTTTGAAGCCCAAACCGCTGATGCACAGAAAAAAGTCATGGGCCTGGTTGATAGCGCCACCCAAAACGCACCTGCCGGTTCTGAGACCGCAGTTGCTGTGATGAAAAACGCCGTGGCTGCTGCCAACAACGCTTTTGAATCCATGCAAAAAGCTGTCAAACAAGCCAGCGACATGGCTGAAGCCAACTTCACCAAAGTCACAGAAACCGCCATGAGCGCGACTAAGTCTGCTACCACCGCTGCTAAGAAGCGCTAATCCAACACTGGGTGAAAGCCCTTACAAGTTGTCTCCTCGGACTCTTCTTGAAATTAACTTTTCACGAGTCTTAGTTAAGCCCAGTCGAAAGACTGGGCTTTTTTTTTGTTGGTTTTACCGGGGACTTTCCAGCTTGGCCCTGAGCGCAGGCAACGCCGCCAGCATCGCCGCCCTGCCCGCATCTATCGCGCGCTGGCGGGCTGAAAAATCAGCGCTCTTTAGTCCCACCAGCGACGGCCGTACCACCACATCAGCATCCTTCAGCTCGTACTGGTTGATGCTTTTACCCATGATGGCGAAGACGTTGAAACAGCACCGCCTGGCCGTTGCCCAGGTCGGTTCACATGAGGCATCAGCCATTTTGCCTTGCGCCATAATTGCAGGCTGAATTGACGTTAACGTCAACAAGCCAACCCATTCGCATTGAAGGAACATTATGGACATCGCAGGCAAAGTATTTATCGTGACAGGCGGTGCATCAGGCCTGGGTGAAGGCACCGCCCGTATGCTGACAGCCAGCGGTGGCAAGGTGGTGATTGCCGACATGCAGGTCGAAAAAGGCTTGTCAATAGCCAAAGAGCTTGGCGGCGCTTTCGTCAAGTGCGATGTGACTCAGGAAGCCGACGGCCTGGCCGTAGTCGCCCAGGCTGTTGCTATGGGCAAACTGATGGGTCTGGTCAATTGCGCAGGTATTGCAACCGGCGAAAAAACCGTCGGCAAAACCGGCCCGCACAACCTGGGTGTGTTCAACAAAACCATCATGGTCAATCTGGTTGGCAGCTTCAACATGATTCGCCTCGCGGCTGATGCCATGTGCAAGAACGAGCCAGAAGCCACTGGCGAGCGCGGCGTGATGATTTCAACCGCCTCGGTTGCCGCCTATGACGGCCAGATCGGCCAGGCCGCCTACAGCGCCTCCAAAGGCGGCATCGTCGGCATGACATTGCCTATCGCCCGCGACCTGGCGCGCAACGGCATTCGCAACATGACGATTGCCCCCGGCATTTTTGGCACGCCCATGATGTTCGGTATGCCGCAAGAAGTGCAGGACTCGCTGGCCGCAGCGGTGCCCTTCCCAAGCCGCCTGGGTACGCCGCAGGACTACGCCAAACTGGCCAAGCATATTTTTGAGAACGACATGCTCAATGGCGAAGTGATTCGGCTCGATGGAGCCATTCGTCTAGCGCCGCGTTAATTGAGTTTGCTATTTATTTAGTAGCTTGTCACGCCCGTATTTAAAGGGCTGCAGTCGTTTTTAGGGGTTATAAATGGCACTTTTCAGGCAATTTTGACCGCCAAAACGTAACTCAGAGTTATTGGAGAACGATCAAATGAAACGATTGCCCACCTCTGCGGCTTGCATGACCCTAGCGGCGCTAATGCTGGCAGCCTGCACCAGCACACCGCCGCCCCTTAACTCTGCTTTTAGCTACACCGCACCGCTGCAGCCCGAGGGCTCGTCCGGCTATACCGAAAAGCCGGGCTGGGCCACGGCGAAATTTTCAGTCGCCGCGGCCAACCCGCTGGCCACCGATGCGGGCTACCAGATCCTGAAGGCCGGCGGCTCTGCGGTTGATGCGGCCATTGCCGTGCAGATGGTACTTAGCCTGGTCGAGCCGCAGTCCAGCGGTATTGCGGGTGGCGCTTTTTTGATGCACTTCAATGGCAAGGATGTTGAAGCCTTTGATGGCCGCGAAACTGCACCCGCATCAGCCACCGAAAACATTTTGCTGGAGAGTAGCGGTAAGCCACTGGCTTTTTACGATGCTGTCGTCGGCGGCCGGTCTGTCGGCACACCGGGCGCAGTGCGAATGCTGGAGATGGCGCACCAGCAATACGGCAAGCTGCCCTGGGCACAGTTGTTTGTGCCTGCCATAGCGCTGGCCGAAAACGGTTTTAACGTCAGTGCCAGAATGAACGCGCTGCTGCTACCTGAAGTGCATCTGAAAAAAGACCCGGTGGCACTCAGCTATTTTTACGATGCAAGCGGCAAGCCCTGGCCCATCGGACACCTGCTGAAGAATCCTGAATTCGCAGCCGTGTTCAAGCTGATCGCCGCTGGCGGATCAAAGGCGCTGCTTGAAGGAGAAGTGGCCCAGGCGATTGTTGACAAGGTACAAAAGCATCCCCTCAATCCGGGTACGCTGGCAATGTCTGATCTGGCGGGCTACCAGGCCAAAAAACGTGAACCTCTTTGCTACGACTATGCGGTAGCGACTAAAAATTATCGGATGTGCGGTATGCCGCCGCCCAGCTCGGGCACGATTGCCATCGGGCAGATTTTGGGGATGTTGAATACAACCAATGCCGCATCTTTTCAGCTTGCCAATGGCTTGCCTGGTGCCGACTGGCTACACCTGTACACCGAAGCGTCACGCTTGGCCTACGCCGACCGTGCGCAATACTTGGGCGACCCTGACTTTGTACAGCCGCCCGCTGGCAACTGGATGAGTCTGCTCAATCCAGACTACCTCGCTGCCAGAGCAAAACTCATAGGGCCGCAAAGCATGAAAACCGCTACCCCCGGCAAGCCCGTCGGTACCAGAAGTGATGCAGCCAGCTACGCGCCAATGGCTCACCAGCCTGAATACGGCACCTCGCACATTTCAGTCATCGATCCGTTTGGCAACGCCATCGCCATGACCACCACGATTGAAGATGCCTGGGGCTCGCGCCAGATGGTTAACCGAGGCAAGGGCTTAGGCGGCGGCTTTTTACTCAACAACGAGTTGACCGATTTCAGCTTTGCGCCCACCGACGTTGCGGGCGCACCCATAGCCAACCGGGTACAAGGCGGCAAACGGCCACGCTCGTCGATGGCACCTACGCTGGTGTTTGACAAAGCCACGGGCCAGTTGGTGCTGACCACCGGCAGCCCCGGTGGCGCACTCATCATCCACTTCACCGCCAAAACGCTTTACGGCGTGCTGAACTGGGGGCTGAACATGCAGCAGGCGATTAACCTGCCCAACTTTGGCTCACTCAATGGGCCAACGCTGCTCGAAGAAAAGCGCTTCTCCCCCGCCACCGTTGAAGCCCTGCGTACACGCGGCCATGAGGTGCGCGAACTCAACATGACCAGCGGCCTGCATGGCATACAGCGCACACCTGATGGTTTTTTCGGCGGGGCCGACCCACGGCGTGAAGGCATTGTGATGGGTGACTAAAAAACCCTCCAGCGTTTGTGCGAACATTGCTGCATCACTTTTAATCTCCGGAGTTACTTATGCCAAACCGCATTCAAAAAACCCGTGTTGTCACTGCAATATTGCTAGCCTTGGCCTTGGCCTTGGCCGTAGCCGCCCCGGCCCACGCGGGCAAAACGCTCGATGCCATCAAGGCGCGGGGCCAACTGGTGTGCGGTGTCAGCAGCGGCGTAGCGGGCTTTTCGCAGGCTGACAGCGCAGGCAAATGGTCTGGCCTGGATGTAGACGTGTGCCGCGCCATTGCCGCCAGCGTGCTGGGCGATGCCAACAAGGTCAAGTATGTGCCGCTGGTGGCGCAGCAGCGTTTTGCGGCGCTGCAATCAGGCGAGGTTGACATCCTCTCGCGCAACACCACCTGGACGCTCACGCGCGACGCATCGCTCGGTTTGGCCTTCACCGGCGTTATTTACTACGATGGCCAGGGCTTTATGGTGCCAGCCAAAAGCAAGGTCAAAAGCGCCAAGCAGCTTAAAAACGCAACCGTCTGCGTACAGTCCGGCACCACGACTGAAAAGAACCTGAGCGAGTTCTCACGCGCCAACAACCTCAATATCAAACCCATCGTGTTTGAAAAGTATGACGCCGCCAACGCAGCGTATTTTTCAGGCCGCTGCCAGGCCTACACCACCGACGCATCAGGCCTGGCATCGGTGCGCAACAAAGAAGCCAAAAACCCGGCAGAGCACGTTGTACTGGCAGATTTGATTTCAAAAGAACCACTTGGCCCGGCTGTGCGCCGTGGCGATGACGAGTTTTTTGCCATCGCCAAATGGGTGGTGTTTGGCTTGATTGAAGCAGAAGAGCTTGGCGTAACCCAGGCCAATGTCGAAGCCATGCAAAAGGACAGCAAAGACCCGGCCATTGGCCGACTGCTGGGCAGCACAGAAGACACCGGCAAGCTGCTGGGCCTAGACAAAGAGTGGCTGGCCAACGCCATCAAGGCCACTGGCAACTACGGTGAAATTTTTGAACGCAATGTCGGCCCAAAAAGCCCGCTGGCATTGCCGCGCGGCAGCAACAAGTTGTGGTCGCAGGGCGGCCTTATGTACGCCCCTCCAGTCCGCTAGGCGGGCTGAATGCCATTGATTGAGGCCCGACCCGCACCGCCTGCCAAGGAACGATCTTTCTCCCTGCGCAGCCGGGCGTTTCGTGGTGTCATTTACCAGCTACTTGCAGTCATGGTCGTTGTGCTGCTGGTCTGGCTTTTGGTCAGCAACACGCTGGCCAACATGCGGCTGCGTGGCATACAGAGTGGCTTTGATTTTTTAACGCAACCCGCTGGTTTTGACATTGGCGAAAGCTGGCTTGACTACGGCGGGGCCAGCCCCTACTGGAAGGCTTTTTTAGTTGGCCTCATCAACACGCTGCGCGTAGCCAGCATCGGCTGCGTGCTGGCGACCGTGCTGGGCACGCTTCTGGGCATAGGCCGTTTCTCGCGCAACGCGCTGGTACGCGGCATCTGCTACGGCTATGTCGAGCTGTTTCGCAACATTCCTTTGTTGCTGCAATTGCTGATGTGGTACCTGATATTCATTGAATACCTGCCGCTGCCGACTGAGGCTTTGAGCATTGGCAAAGCGATTTTTCTGAGCAAAAACGGTTTGTCATTTCCAGCACTCAACGGGAACATGCAGCTTGAATTCCCCGTGCCTAGCGACATGCAGATCGAGGGTGGCGCCACACTGAGTCCGGAGTTCATGGCCGTGCTGTTGGGCCTAGTGCTTTACACCGCAGCCTTCATTGCAGAAGTGGTACGGGCGGGCATCGCGTCTGTGCCCAAAGGCCAGCAGGAAGCAGGTAGCGCTATGGGCCTGAGCCGCAGCAAAACCATGCGCCTGATTGTGTTGCCACAGGCGCTGCGCCTCATCGTGCCGCCGCTGACCAACCAGTACCTCAACCTGACCAAAAACTCATCACTCGCAGTGGCCGTTGGCTACCCCGAGCTGGTGTCGATTGCCAACACATCGTTAAACCAGTCGGGCCGCGCGGTTGAATGCATCGCCATCATCATGCTGGTTTACCTGCTGCTATCGCTGGGCACATCACTGCTGATGAACTGGTTTAACCGCCGTGTTGCGATCAAGGAGCGCTAGCGATGACACAAACCTTCGTAGCCATTTCAGCCAGGCCCGCGCCCACGCAAACCACCCCCAAAACCACACGTATTGCGAGCTTGCTACGCCAGCATCTTTTCTCAAACCTGCCGAACGCGCTGGTCTCCATAGCCCTGATCGCCCTTTTCGTATGGCTGGCATTCAAAGGCCTGCGCTGGGGGATGATTGATGCCGTATTTGCAGCGGATGCAGACCAATGCCAGGCCGCGCGCGGCATCGGTGCCTGCTGGGGTGTGGTCAATGAAAAAGCCCGCTTCATATTACTGGGCCGCTACCCGCAGGCCGAACAATGGCGGCCTGTGCTGGCGACGTTTGCCTTGATGGCACCCGTGCTCGCAAGCTGTTTGCAACGCTTCAGGCAAACCTCATTGGCGTGGATATGGATTGTTGGCGTTGCCGTGTTTTTTATTCTGATGGGTGGTGGCGTGTTGGGGCTTGGCAAGGTGCCGACTGACCTGTGGGGCGGCCTGCCGCTCACGCTCATGCTCAGTGTGTTGTCTATGGTGTTTGCCTTCCCTATCGCAGTGCTCGTCGCACTCGGCAGGCGCTCCAACATGCCGGCAATTCGTTCGCTGTGCCTGGTCTATGTCGAGCTGGTGCGCGGCGTGCCGCTGATATCGGTGTTGTTCATGGCATCGTTCATGTTTCCGCTGTTCATGCCCGTCGGCAAATCGCCCGATGTGCTGATTCGCGTCGTTGTCGGCATCACACTGTTTGCTGCGGCCTATATGGCCGAGATTGTTCGTGGTGGTTTGCAAACCGTAGGCCGTGGGCAGATCGAGGCAGCAGCCAGCATGGGCCTGAGCTACTGGCAGGCGCAACGCAAGATAGTGCTGCCGCAGGCACTCGGTGCGGTGGTGCCCAGCATGGTCAATAACTTTATCTCGCTGTTCAAAGACACATCGCTTGTGACCATCGTCTCGCTGTACGAGCTAACCGGTGCGCTGGGTTTGGCGCTGGGGTCTGACCCGAACTGGCGACCTTTCAAAATCGAGGCTTACCTTTTCATCGCGGCCATCTATTTTATTTTTTGCTACGCCATGTCGCGCTACAGCCTGGCGCTTGAAAAGCGGCTGGCGCACGGAAAAGGCAATTGATAAATGGGCACCTCTATAAATTCATTTTTCAGGCAAATTGCTGCGTTGCGCGGTGCTCGCAATCCTCATGTACCTGAAGTACATTCCGGTTGCTCCGCTCCGTGCGCCTTGCACTTTATCCT
>JBKJOH010000037.1:0-3038 GCA_046593295.1 Polaromonas sp.
TTGAATCCTGGTCAATGAACTCGTTTTTCTCCATCACGCCGTCAATCCAGCGTGACACGGTGATGCCCGGCTTGCCCATCATGGCTGGCGATGCATAACGGCCTTTGATCCAGTCAAAGTCAACGCCCCAGGTTTTGGCAAAGTGCTTCCACGAACCTTCAGCCAAACCGTAATAGCCGGGCAATGAATCTGGGTTCGGACCCACATCAGTAGCGCCCTGCACGTTGTCATGACCTCGGAAAATATTGGTGCCACCACCCGACACGCCCACATTGCCGAGCGCCAATTGCAAAATGCATGATGCACGCACCACTGCATTGCCGGTGGTGTGCTGGGTTTGGCCCATGCACCAGACAATAGTCGACGGCCTGTTTTTAGCCATCATTTCAGCGGCCATATAAACACGCGCCTCTGGCACGCCGCAGGCTTCTTCAACCTTGTCGGGTGTCCACTTGGCCATGATGTCTTCTTTGACCTTGTCCATGCCGTAAACACGATCGTTGATGTACTTGGTGTCTTCCCAACCGTTTTTGAAGATGTGGTACAGCATGCCAAAGATAAACGGAATGTCTGAACCAGAACGCAAACGGATGTATTCGTCGGCTCTTGCCGCAGTACGCGTGAAGCGCGGATCCACCACGATCATCTTGCAGCCGGTTTCTTTGGCATGCAGCATGTGCAGCAGGCTGACCGGATGCGCCTCCGCCGCGTTTGAGCCAATGTACAACGCGCACTTGCTGTTTTGCATGTCGTTGTACGAGTTGGTCATGGCGCCATAACCCCAGGTATTGGCAACGCCAGCTACCGTGGTCGAGTGGCAAATGCGCGCCTGGTGATCGCAGTTGTTGCTGCCCCAGAAGCTCATAAACTTGCGCAGTAGATAGGCCTGCTCGTTGTTGTGCTTTGAAGAACCGATCACGTACACCGAATCGGGACCGCTGGCCTTGCGCAGTTCCAGCATGCGGGCCGTGATTTCATTGAGCGCCACATCCCAGGTGATGCGCTCGTATTTGCCGTTGACCAGCTTCATGGGGTAGCGAAGGCGGTGCTCGCCATGACCATGCTCACGCAGTGCGGCACCTTTGGCGCAATGCGCACCCAGGTTGATGGGCGAGTCAAACACCGGCTCTTGCCTGATCCAGACGCCGTTTTGCACCACGGCATCGGCGGCACAGCCTACCGAGCAGTGCGTACACACCGTGCGCTTGACCTCGATTTTTCCGCTGCCGTCGCCGACCAGCGCGGCGGCCACTGGTGTCTCCGCACTGGCTTTTTTAACCAGCGTCAACTGCGTGACAGCCAGGCCGACACCGAGCCCCAGGCCCGAGCGCCGCAGGAAGGCGCGCCGGTCCATGGTGGGCAGGGCATTGGACAGGCCGCGCGAAAGGCTTTGTACAAAGCGCGCCGAACCTGCGCGGTGCGCTGGATCGCTATGGATACCGTGAGTTTTTTTCGTGAGTAGCATGCAGCTCTCCGTTAGATTTTTAAGGCGAAAAACTAAATGCGTGTGGTACGGTAGTAGTGCTTGACGTGTTCTGACAAGCTGTAACCACCACCCTTTTCAGGTGGGGCTTTGAGCACTTGCTGCTCTGGCATCAATGCGGGTGCGCCCGGCAGCGCCACTATGGCTGCGGCGGCGGCACCAGTGGCGGCGACACCGAAGAAGAAGCCCCGGCGAGAGGGTTTTGGCTGACTGTCTTGCATGGTTGTCTCCAAGGAAGCTTGCTGTTATGAACTGGTTTTCATACTCACTGATTGACGAACTTTGTGCCAGAACCACCCACCTGTCAATGACTTTATCCAAATTAAATAGCAACCTAGGGAAAACGAGAGAGCAACTTAGTTTTTACCTGAACCGCATGAATCAGAAGAAAGTGTCGCATTTTGAGAAACGCTGCCGCGCCCCTCAGACCAGCATGTCAAAGCCCTGAGCTTCAACGCTGATGAAGGTCTCCGTGAATCCTGCCACGCATCGATAAAAATCGGCTTTCGGATGAACGCTGACCGCTTCGCACAGTGTTATCGCCCAAGGCTGAAGATGGCGCGTAAAAAACTCCCGCTGCCGCGTCAGGTTGGCGACCTCTACATCGTCGCCCGCAATCAGGTAACGCATGACCTCGCACAGGTAGGCGAAATGATCTTCGGTCTCGGGCATGCCTTCATCACGCGCCAGACCCAGCCGCTCCAGATCGGTACGCAGGGCAACCAGCGGTTTTTCGTTCAGGAAACCACTGAGGTAGTGGGAGCCATACAGATAAACCTCAGGCTTGCCGACACCGCCAAACAGGGCGTCGTATTCGCTGGTCATGTCTTCGTTGGACAGCCTGCGGGTGGCGGCAACAAGTTCACCCCACGAGGCTTCAAGCAACGCGCCGGCCGCAGGCGCTTCGGTCACGGCCACCCGGATGTTGCTTATCAGTTCTGCCGTCGGCGGCGCGTAATACAGCGCGGACAGCAAACCGTAAACTTCCGCGCGGGCGGTTTCTTCGTCAAACGTGGACGGCACGAGTTGGGCTTGTAGGTTCATGAGGGATTAAGCGTTTAGCGTTAGCGGATGTCGGTGATCTTGACTTCGTTGTCGGCCGAGTAGAGATCGATGACGCGGCAGTCGCTGCACATTTTCAGGCGCTCGACTGCCGCGCCCTGGAACATGGAATGCCCGGCCAACTTGCCGAGCATGGATTCGATCGCCTTGAGCGTGCCAAAAGGCTTGCTGCAGCGGATGCAAGCATAGGGCTGCATCTCGTTAAGCACGCGTGCCTCCTTGCGCTGCGGCGTCAGCAGCAGGCGCGGTTGCAAGGTAATGGCATCTTCCGGGCAGGTCGTGGCGCACAAGCCGCATTGCACACAATTTTTCTCGACAAATTTGAGCTGGGGCAGCTCAGGGTTGTCCTGCAGGGCGTTGGCTGGGCAGGCACTGACGCAGCTCAGGCACAGCGTGCAGGTGTCTTTGTTGATGACCAGAGTTCCAAACGCCGAACCCTGTTTGGGCAGTTCAATCGCTTCGGGCAAGACGGCAGGTGCGTGGGTTATCAAAT
>JBKJOH010000046.1:0-17012 GCA_046593295.1 Polaromonas sp.
TTTGCTCTTTTTGCCGATAACGTTCATCGACATGGCACCCCGGCGATGCCCAAAAAATATTTCAAAGCGCTCATGACCGTGTTTGGCTCTGACTGTCAAGTACTCACCGTCGTTGCGCCCGATGGGCGTCCCTTGAGCAGCGTGATCAGTTTTTACTTCCGTGACGAGGTTTTGCCCTACTACGCTGGCGATTTTGAGCCTGCTCGTGACCTCGCAGCCAACGACTTCAAATATTGGGAACTCATGCGCCGCGCCTGTGTCCGTGGCCTCAAGGTGTTTGACTTTGGCCGAAGCAAGCAGGGCACCGGTCCCTATGCGTTCAAGAAAAATTGGGGCTTTGAGCCGAAACCCTTGCACTATGAGTTTTGCCTCTACAAGCGCGATGCCATACCGCAAAACAACCCCAACAATTCCAAGTACAAACTCATGATCAGTACTTGGCGGCGCATGCCGCTTGGCTTAGCCAACTGGTTAGGCCCCTTTGTTGTGCGCAATCTCGGCTGACTCCCCCCACGCTATGGGCAATTTGCTTTACCTGGTGCATCGGCTGCCCTATCCGCCTAACAAGGGCGACAAGGTCCGTTCTTACCATTTGCTTAAGCATCTCTCGAGGCGGCACCGCGTCTATTTGGGCACCTTTGTCGACGACCCCGCTGACGAAGCTTATGTAGATGTAGTGCGACAGCTCTGTCAAGACACCCATGTTGCGCGCCTTACCCCCCGCACAGCCAAGCTGCGCAGTCTGAGCGGCTTGCTCACGAACCAGGCGCTCGGCCTGCGGTATTACCACAACACTGGCCTGCAATCCTGGGTCAACCAGACACTGGCCGATCAAAAAATTGACGCGATCGTCGTATTTTCATCCGTCATGGCGCAATACGTTGATGACATGTCTGATGGCAACGGCCCTCCGATGCTCATAGATTTTGTCGATGTGGACTCTGCCAAGTGGACGCAGTACGCGGCCAACCACAAGTGGCCCATGTCCTGGCTATACGGTCGAGAAGGCGAACGACTGCTGGCCTATGAGCGCGAGGTGGCCGCCCGCGCCCAACACTCGTTTTTTGTCACAGAAAACGAAACCGCCCTGTTTCGAAAAATGGCCCCCGAATGCGCCAACAGGGTTACACCCATGAGCAACGGTGTGGATGCCGATTATTTTTCACCAGACCCCGCTCGCGTTTCTCCCTTTGTCCTGGCAGGTGCAGGTGAACAACTACAGCCCGCAGAAATTCCAGTGGTGTTCACCGGCGCCATGGACTACTGGCCCAATATTGATGCGGTCATTTGGTTTGTGAGCGAAATTTTTCCCGCGTTGCGCCAGACTTGGCCTCAAATGCGTTTCTACATCGTGGGGCGCAGCCCGCCACCATCCGTTCTGGCGTTGGCATCTGACTCGGTGGTGGTCACCGGCACAGTGCCTGATGTTCGCCCTTATTTGCAGCACGCGGCAGTCGTCGTCGCGCCCTTGCGCGTGGCGCGAGGCATCCAGAACAAGATTCTGGAGGCGATGGCCATGGCGCGGCCGGTGGTCGCAACTCAGTCGTGTGCTGAGGCCATTGATGCCCACACCGGTTCTGAACTCATTGCTGCCGGCGACGCGCATGATTTCGTTCACAAAATTGACGCCTTGCTGAAAGCACCCGCGTGGGCTGCCTCGGTTGGGCAGTCCGGACGACAGCGGGTGGTGAACAGTTACAGTTGGGCAGCTCATTTGGCAGGCATCGACCGGTATCTGGATGTCAAGCCACCCGAACGAGCAAACGCATGAACCAACTCGCAATTCCCCCCTTGCCGCCCGTGCTCAATAGCCGTTCCGGTGTGGTGTCGTCATGGCCGCGAGCCCTTGTCGCATTGACCTTGCTGTTGGCCTTGATATTGTTTTTATACCGTGATACCGCCACCGCGATGGTATTGATCTGGTCACGGTCCGAGACCTTTACCCACGGTTTTCTGGTCCCGCCCATTGTGCTGTGGCTTATCTGGCGCCAGCGCCGGGGCATTTCAGTGCAGACGCCTCAGCCGGTGCTTTGGGCCATGTTGCCTATTGCTGGCGCAGCCTTTGTCTGGCTGCTGGGCGATTTGGTGGTTATCAACGCAGTTACCCAACTGGCTTTTGTGGCGTTGCTGGTGTTGGCTGTACCGGCCGTGCTTGGGTGGTCAGTCACGCGGCTCATCCTTTTTCCGCTGGGGTTCCTGTTTTTTGCCGTGCCCATTGGTGAATTTCTTCTGCCCCAACTCATGGAGTGGACGGCCAATTTCACTGTTCTTGCCTTGCGTCTGAGCGGCGTTCCGGTTTATCGGGAAGGGCTTCAGTTTGTCATCCCCTCTGGCAACTGGTCAGTGGTGGAGGCATGCAGCGGTGTGCGCTATCTGATTGCGTCACTCACCGTTGGTACTGTGTTTGCTTACCTCAACTACCAGTCAACCGGGCGTCGCATACTTTTTGTGACCGTCTCCATTCTGGTGCCCATCATTGCCAACTGGTTGCGTGCTTACATGATCGTTATGTTGGGGCATTTCTCGGGCAACAAACTTGCGGTCGGGGTCGATCACCTGATTTATGGCTGGCTCTTTTTCGGTGTCGTCATCATGCTGATGTTCATCATTGGCGCGCGTTGGTCAGAGCCTGAAATAGTGGCCAGCCCGAGCGCTTCGCCACCCCCAGCGCAGCTGTCCGTGAGGGCGGCAACGCCATGGCTGGTGACGGCCTGCTTTGCTTCACTGGTGGCCTTGCCCCACATGGCCCTGTGGGCAATTGACCAGGGCGCAGGCACTGCGCCGGTGTCGCTCAAGGCGCCAGCAGCCCTGGCGGCAGACTGGCGAATTGCTGATGCGGGTGTGGTCGCGTTTAAACCGAAATTCGAAAATCCATCCGCTGAGATCAATCGCAGCTATGTCAGCCAGGACCGCACTATTGGGCTGTACCTGGGCTACTACCGCCAACAGGACTACAGCCGCAAACTGGTCAGTTCCAACAACGCACTGGTTGCCAGCGGCGACGCTCAATGGGCGCAAGTGGCCACCGCAAGCCGCAACGTCATGTTTGAAGGAAAACCTGTCACCCTGCGTACCGCTGAGTTGCGTGCTGCTGCTTTGGCCCAAGCTCCCGACACCAGTCGGCTGGCAGTCTGGCAGGTCTATTGGATCAATGGAACGTTGACCTCCAGTGATTACCTCGCCAAAATTTACAGTGCGTTCTATCAGTTGATGGGCCGAGGGGATGACTCTGCGGTCATCGTTGTTTATGCGCCCAAAGACCAGGCCGGCAACAATCAAGCAGCCCTGGAGTCATTTTTGACGACCAACTATGTGGTTATTAACGAGCTGTTGTTGCAGACTCGGCACAACAAGTGAAGTGCAAGCGGGTCAGGCGCTCAATAATATTTTGAATTTCAGGGAGATTTGGTGATGACTGTGGTTGCTGTAATTGGTTTGGGTTATGTGGGCTTGCCACTGGTGGTGGAGTTTGGCAAACATCTGCGCACCATCGGGTTTGACATCGCCGTGTCCAAGGTCGAGTCCTGCCTCAAAGGCGTTGACCCCTCCCGTGAACTGTCAGACGATGAAATGCGGGATTCGCCCCATGCGATCTACACCGCAGACCCCTCCTTGCTCGCCGAGGCAGACATCATCGTGGTGGCTGTGCCTACCCCGGTGGACAACGCCCACATTCCGGATTTTCGGCCGCTCATCGGCTCCAGCACCAGCGTTGGCCGGCACATGAAAAAAGGCGTCATCGTCGTATACGAGTCCACGGTCTACCCCGGCGCCACGGAAGAGGTGTGTATTCCGGTGCTGGAGCGCGAGTCTGGCCTGAAGTGGAAGCAGGGCTTTTTTGTCGGCTACTCGCCAGAGCGAATCAACCCCGGCGACAAAGAGCACACCCTCACCAAAATCCTTAAGATTGTCGCGGGCGACACCCCCGAGACGCTGGATAAGGTGGCCAAGCTGTATGAAACCATCATCGTGCCCGGTGTGCATCGCGCCTCCAGCATCAAGACCGCCGAGGCCGCCAAGGTGATCGAGAACACCCAGCGCGACCTGAACATTTCCCTGATGAATGAGCTGGCCATCATTTTCGACAAGCTCGGCATCGACACCACCGAGGTGCTGGAAGCCGCTGGCACCAAATGGAATTTTCTTAAATTCAAGCCGGGCCTGGTGGGCGGCCATTGCATCGGCGTGGATCCCTATTACCTGACCCACAAGGCCGCGATGCTGGGCTACACCCCGCAGGTTATTTTGGCGGGTCGCCGCATCAACGACGGCATGGGCAAATTCATTGCCGAGCAGACCATCAAGCACATGATTGCCGGTGGCAGCTACGTGAAGGGGGCCAAAGTCAACGTGCTCGGCCTCACCTTCAAGGAAAACTGTGGCGACCTGCGCAACTCCAAGGTCATGGACATCATCAACGAGCTCAAGACCTATGGGGTTGAGGTGTTTGTGACCGACCCGCAGGCCGAGTCTGATGAAGCCATGCATGAGTACGGCGTGCCTCTGCTGCCTTGGGCTGACCTGCCCCGAGCGGACGCCATCGTGGCTGCCGTGGCACACAATGAATTTGCCACCTTGTCCATGGACGATTTTGCAAAAAAACTGGTCAAGGGCGGGGCGTTCATTGACGTCAAGGCCGCATTCGACCGCAGTGCCATCGAAGGGGCCGGCTACAAACTCTGGCGCCTGTAAGGGCGACCGGCATTTGCAGAGACTTTGTATGCAAGGTGACAAGCGCCCACTCGTGCTCCATGTGATGTACCGCTTTGATACCGGCGGACTTGAGAACGGCATTGTCAACCTCATCAACCACATGCCCGCCCACGCCTACCGACACGCCGTGCTGGCCCTGACCGAGGTCACAGATTTTCGCCAGCGCATCCAGCGTGACGACGTTGAGTTCATCTCACTGTGCAAGCCACCCGGCCATGGCATCTGGCAGTACCCCAAGCTGTACACGCTGTTCCGTCAGCTGCGTCCCCACATTGTGCACAGCCGTAACCTGGCAGCGCTGGAGGCACAGGCCCCCGCTTGGGCGGCCGGTGTGCCGGTGCGCATCCACGGTGAGCATGGTCTGGACATGGGCGACCTGGACGGCAGCAATGTCACCTACCAGCGCGTGCGCCGTTTCTACAAGCCATTTGTCCACCACTACATGGCGCTGTCACGTGATCTGGCGGACTATCTGGCGGACAAGGTGCGGGTTGCGCAGGCCAACATCACACAGGCCTACAACGGTGTTGACACCGACCGCTTTTGTCCGGCGCCCAATGGGCCGCAGCCGATTGCCGGTTGCCCGTTCAATTCGGCGCAACATTGGCTGGTGGGCACGGTGGGCCGCATGCAAACCGTCAAAGACCAGGTCATGCTGGCGAATGCGTTTGTGCAAGCCCTTGTTTTGGCTCCCAAGCTCCGGCTGCGCATGCGGCTGGTGATGGTGGGCGAGGGGCCTTTGCGCGCGCAGGCACAGGCTGTGCTGGACGCGGCAGGCTTGGGCGAGCTGGCCTGGTTGCCCGGTGAGCGCGTCGACGTGGCCGACATCATGCGGGGTCTGCACGTCTTTGCTCTGCCCTCGCTGGGTGAGGGCATTTCCAACACTATTCTGGAGGCCATGGCCAGTGGTTTGCCGGTCGTTGCCACGGCAGTGGGTGGCAACGCCGACCTGGTGGTGCAGGGGCAAACCGGCTACATTGTTCCCCCGGCCCATCCGCAGGCCATGGCGCTTCGGCTAGTAGAATTGGTGGCCAGCCCGGAGCGCGCCCGTAGCCTGGGTCAGGCCGGTCGCCAGCGTGTGCGGGCGATGTTCAGCATGCAGGCCATGGTTTCTACGTATCAGCGTGTGTACGATCAGCAGTTGCACCGCACCAGCCCCACGCACACCAGCCCACAACATCAATAAACAACATGTGCGGAATCACCGGTATTTTTGACACACGCGGCAGCCGCCCCGACATCAGCCGCGCCGTGTTACAGCGCATGAATGACTCGCAGTTGCACCGCGGCCCCGACGAGGGCAACCTGCACATTGAGCCCGGCGTGGGCCTGGGCCATCGGCGCCTGTCCATTATCGACATCGCCACCGGCCAGCAGCCCCTGTTCAACGAAGATGGTTCTGTGGTGGTGGTGTTCAACGGCGAAATTTACAACTACCAGCAGCTCATCCCCGAGCTGCAGGCGCTGGGCCACGTGTTTCATACCAAGAGCGATACCGAGGTGATTGTTCACGCCTGGGAATCGTGGGGCGCCGACTGCGTCAAACGCTTTCGCGGCATGTTTGCCTTTGCCCTGTGGGACCGTAACCAGCAAATCTTGTTCATGGCGCGTGACCGTTTGGGGGTCAAACCCCTGTACTACGCGCTGCTGGATGACGGCACCTTGCTGTTTGGCTCCGAGCTCAAGTCGCTCATGGCGCATGGTGGCTTGAAGCGCGACATTGATCCCCTTGCGGTCGAGGAGTACTTTGCCTTGGGCTACGTGGCCGAGCCGCGCACCATCTTCAAGCAAGCGCGCAAGCTGTCTCCGGCGCACACCCTCAGCATCCGGCGCGGCCAGCCAGTGGCCGAGCCAATGCCGTACTGGGATGTGCGTTTCAGCCTGGACAACCCCATTTCAGAGGCCGATGCCCAAGCCGAATTGGTCCAGCGCCTGAAAGAATCGGTGCGTCTGCGCATGATTGCCGAGGTCCCGCTGGGTGCATTTTTGTCGGGTGGTGTAGACAGCAGCGCCGTGGTGGCCGTCATGGCGGGCTTGTCGCAAGAGCCGGTTAACACCTGTTCCATGGCGTTCGACGACCCGGCCTTCAATGAATCCGAGTTTGCCAAGATGGTGGCCGACCGCTATCACACCAACCACCGGGTTGAAATCGTCAAGAGCGATGACTTTGACTTGATCGACACGCTGGCCCGGCTTTACGACGAACCCTATGCCGACAGCTCGGCCATTCCCACCTACCGCGTCTGTCAGCTGGCGCGCAAGCACGTGACCGTGGCCTTGTCAGGGGATGGCGGTGATGAGTCTCTGGGCGGCTACCGCCGCTACCGCATGCACCTGATGGAAGATCGCATGCGTGCCGCGCTGCCCCAAGGTGTACGCGGCCCGGTGTTTGGTACGCTGGGTAAGCTCTACCCTAAGGCCGATTGGGCGCCGCGCATGTTCCGCGCCAAAACCACCTTTGAGGGATTGGCCCGCAGCTCCGTTGGGGCGTATTTTCATACTGTCTCGATCCTGCGCGGCCCCATGCGTGACGCGCTGTTCAGCCCGCGTTTTAAAACCGAGTTGGCCGGGTACGACGCACTAGCGGTGTTTAACCGTCACGCAGCCCTTGCCGACACCGACGACCCGCTGGCCCTGATTCAGTACCTGGACCTCAAAACCTATCTGGTGGGCGACATCAACACCAAGGTTGATCGTGCCAGCATGGCCCATTCGCTGGAGGTGCGTGAGCCACTAATGGATCATAAACTGGTCGAGTGGCTGGCCACGTTGCCCTCCAGTCACAAAATCCGCGGTCAGGAGGGCAAATACATCTTCAAGAAGTCCATGGAACCCTACCTACCGCAAGATGTTCTGTACCGGCCAAAAATGGGTTTTTCAGTGCCACTGGCGTGCTGGTTGCGCGGCACCTTGAGGCAGCGCGTGCGCGATGCGGTGCTGGGCGAGCGACTTGCGGCTACCGGCTGGTTCAACCCGGCCTATCTGCAGCATCTGGTGGAGGCACACCAGTCCGGCGCGCGCGACTACAGCGCGCCCCTGTGGACGCTGCTGATGTTCGAAGCCTTTTTGCGCCAGGTGGTGGATGGCATTGGTCCCATGACCGCTAGTCAGGTTGAACCGGCGCAGGTGACCGCATGAGCCTGCGGATACTCCACGTCCTCGACCATTCCATCCCGCTGCACAGCGGTTATACCTTTCGTACGCTCTCCATTCTGCGTGAGCAGCGCAAGCTCGGGTGGGAAACATTTCACCTCACCAGCCCCAAGCAAATCAATTGCGAGGTGCCTGAAGAAGACGTGGACGGCTGGCACTTCTACCGCTCACCACCCGTCGGCAAGCTGGCTGAGGTGCCCGTGCTGGGTCAGTGGGCGCTGATGAAACAACTAGAAAAACGGCTGCTTGAAGCCGCTCAAAAAGTGCGTCCAGACATCTTGCACGCGCATTCCCCCGTGCTCAACGCCTTACCTGCCTTGCGCGTTGGGCAACGCCTTGGTATCCCCGTGGTGTACGAAGTACGTGCCTTCTGGGAAGACGCCGCCGTTGACCACGGCACCACCACCGAAGACAGCTTGCGCTACCGCCTCACGCGGGCGCTCGAAACCCGCGCCTTGAAACGTGCCAACCACATATTCACCATTTGCGAAGGCCTGCGCGCTGACATCGTGGCGCGTGGCATTGCGGCCAGCAAGGTTACCGTTATCCCCAATGCGGTCGACATCGAGTCGTTCGATATCGGCGGTCAGCCGGATGCCGCCCTCAAAGCCCGCCTTGGCCTGACCGATGCCACCGTGATCGGTTTCATAGGCTCGTTTTACGCCTACGAGGGCCTCGACCTGCTACTGGATGCTTTGCCGCAAATCCTGACCAAACTGCCTGATGTGCGCCTGCTGCTGGTCGGTGGTGGCCCGCAAGAAGCAGCCCTCAAAGCCCAGTCACAGCGACTGGGCTTGGCAGACAAGGTTGTCTTTACTGGCCGCGTGCCGCATACCGAGGTGCAGCGTTATTACGATCTGGTCGATGTACTGGCCTACCCGCGCCATTCCATGCGGCTGACTGAGTTGGTGACCCCCCTCAAACCGTTAGAGGCCATGGCCCAGGGGCGCCTGCTGGTGGCCTCTGATGTCGGGGGTCACAAAGAGCTGATTCGTGACGGTGTTACTGGCGTGCTCTTCAAGGCTGGCAGTGCCGCAGCGTTGGCGGACGCGATTTTTCGGTTGCTCTCAAAGAAAGAGCGATGGAGTGAAATTCAACGCGCTGGGCGGGCCTACGTGGAGACGGAGCGCAACTGGACAATGTCGGTAGCCCGTTATCGGCCTTTTTACGCATCTCTGAAGGCAAGCAAATAGTGTTCTCGGGCAACTGTGTCGGCCTGATCGGACCGCTTGCACCGCCAGCCGGTGGCATGGCCAACCAGACGCGGCAGTTGGCCGAACTGTTGCGCGCTGCGCAAGCTGAAGTCATCCTGGTCCAAACCAATGCGCCTTATCGTCCTGCCTGGGCCGGGCACCTCCCAGCGGTGCGAGCGGTATTCAGGCTTGCGCCCTATCTATGGGGACTCTGGTTTGCGGCTGGTCGAAGCAACGTCATTCACATTATGGCGAATTCAGGCTGGTCCTGGCATCTTTTTGCAACGCCTGCCATCTGGATTTCCAGGCTAAGGGGGGTGCCCGTCATCGTCAATTATCGGGGTGGCGAAGCGGCAGAATTTCTCGCCAGCTCGCAAGGCCTGGTTAAATTTTCCATGCGACGTGCCGCTCGACTTATTGTTCCGTCTGCATTTTTACAAGAAGTGTTTGGGCGTTTCGGCATGCCTGCAAGCATTGTGCCGAACATCATCGACTTGGCGCGTTTTCAGCCACGCGTTGACCGGAACAGTGGTGAAGCGCATCTGGTGGTGGCCCGCAATATGGAGCCGATTTATGACAATGCCACCGCATTACGAGCCTTTCAGATCGTGCAGGCGCAATGTCCCGGGGCACACCTGACCATCGCCGGCAGTGGGCCTGAGGAACAGCTCTTGCGCCAACTGGCGAAGGAGCTGGGTCTGGGCGATAAAGTGCGATTTGCCGGTCGTCTTGATCGCGATGCCATGGCGGCGCTGTACCGCTCCGCAGACATCATGCTCAACCCGAGCCTGGCCGACAATATGCCCAATTCGGTGTTGGAGGCGCTAGCGAGCGGTGTGCCCGTCGTTACTACCAACGTTGGCGGCGTGCCCTACATCGTTCAAGATGGTGTTACCGCGCTGTTGGTACCACCGGCCGACCCATCAGCCATGGCCGCAGCGTGCATGAAAATCCTTCAAAGTGATGATCTGTGGCGTCGCTTGTCTGATGCCGGTTTGGCTGAAGTGCAGCGCTACACTTGGGATCGCGTCGCGCCCCTGTTGGCAAACGTGTACCGCCAGGCCATCGCCGATACCCGGCATTCATCTTTCGGCACGCCATGAGCCTCTATACCGCATTCGTCTCGTCACTGTTGTTCCCTTTTCATGAGCGACTCAAGGGTCATGACAGCGTGGCTGTGCGCCAGCAAATGGAGCAAGCGCAGTGGTTGTCCGCCGAGCAGGTTGTAGCGCTCCAATCCACGCGCCTGCGCGAGTTGCTGGTCGATGTGGGCGCGCATGTTCCGTACTACCGGGACCTCTTTCATCGCACCGGCTTCGACCCGAGAGGGGTGGCAAGCGTTGCCCACCTACAGCGCTTGCCGTTTCTGACCAAGACTGTCATCCGTGCCAATACCGAAGTTATGAAGCACATGCAGGCTGTGGGCTTGGCCCGTTTCAACACCGGTGGTTCATCGGGTGAGCCCCTCATCTTCTTCATTGGCAACAAACGCGTCAGCCACGATGTGGCCGCCAAGTGGCGCGCAACCCGGTGGTGGGGCGTGGACATTGGCGACCCCGAAATCGTAGTCTGGGGCTCCCCTATTGAATTGGGCAAGCAAGACCACATCAAGCTCTGGCGCGACAAACTGCTGCGCACACAACTGTTGCCGGCATTTGAAATGTCCGAAGCCAAGCTCGACCAGTTTATTGCCACCATCCGCTCAATGCGGCCAAAAATGCTGTTTGGCTACCCCTCGGCCTTGAGCCACATTGCCCGGCATGCCCAAAAACGCGGCGTGGTCATGAATGACCTGGGTATACGCGTAGCCTTCGTTACATCAGAGCGGCTATATAACGACCAGCGCGCCACCATTAGCCAGGTGTTTGGTTGCCCGGTGGCCAACGGTTATGGTGGGCGCGATGCTGGCTTTATTGCCCACGAATGCCCCGCTGGTGGCATGCACATCACGGCTGATGACCTGATTGTTGAAATCATTAACGATGCGGGTGAGGTGCAGCCCCCAGGGGTGGCCGGTGAGATCGTGGTCACGCATTTGTCGACCAATGATTTCCCATTCATTCGTTACCGCACCGGTGATGTGGGCGTACTCGATACCAAGCTTTGTGCCTGCGGTCGCGGCTTGCCCCTGCTCAAGGAGATCCAGGGGCGCAGCACCGATTTTGTGGTGGCTGCCGACGGCACCGTGATGCATGGCCTCTCGCTCGTGTACATCCTGCGCGACATGCCAGGCGTGCAATCCTTCAAAGTGGTGCAAGAAAGCCTAGTACTCACTCGCGTTCTGTTAGTGGCAGATATATCTTTCAAGCACGATTCAATGCGGCTGATTGTGGCTGGATTCAAGAAACGGCTGGGCGCGGCGGTACAAATCGAGGTCGAACGTGTTGACAGCATCCCGGCAGAAAAATCGGGTAAATTCCGCTACATCGTCAGCCATGTTGCTGGCACCACCGGGATCTAACCTATGCGGGATATTCTTCTTCTTGCTATCGTCTTTGCTGGCTGTGTGGCCGCCCTCAAACGGCCCTGGATCGGGGTGATGCTCTGGACCTGGCTCAGCATCATGAATCCGCACCGTTATACATGGGGCATTGCTTACAGTGCGCCACTTGCCGCCATAGTGGTAGGTTGCACTGTACTGGGGTTGCTCATGACGCGGGAGCGGGCCTCACCGTTCAAAGGTAGTCCAGTGACCTGGCTTGTAGTTTTCATGGTCTGGATGACGCTGTCGTGGCTGGTCGGCCTTGATGTGGCGGATGACTACGAGCAGTGGAAAAAAGTCATGAAGATTGACGTCATGCTACTGGTCGGCCTCATGCTTCTGCACAGTCGGCTGCATATTCTGTCGTTGATGTGGGTATGCGCGGGCTCGCTCGCCTTGTTGGGGGTAAAGGGCGGCTTGTTCACATTGAGAAGCGGTGGCAACTTCCACGTATGGGGTCCCCCCGGGTCATTTATTGAAGATAACAACGAGTTTGGCCTGGCGTTGGTGATCACCATCCCGTTATTGCGTTTCTTGCAGCTACAAATGCAGTCTTGGTGGGGTAAGTTCACCCTGACTATTGCGATGGTCGTGTGCGCTGCGGCGGCATTGGGGTCCCAATCACGTGGGGCTCTGCTGGCAATTGTGGCCATGGTCCTGACCTTGTGGTGGCGAGGTAAAGACAAGTTGCGAATGGGCCTTTTGTTAATCGCAGCGGCTGTGCCCCTGGTGGCATTCATGCCAGATCAGTGGACTGCCCGCATGTCAACGATCATGACATATGAACAAGATGTTTCAGCCATGGGCCGGATAAATGCGTGGTGGAACGCTTGGAATTTGGCTTGGCACTATCCAGCAGGTGTGGGTTTTAATGCAGCCAGGCCGGAACTGTTCTCAAGGTTTTCACCGTATCCCGATGTTGTGATTGCAGCCCACAGCATCTATTTCCAGATACTCGGCAACCATGGTTTCATTGGCCTGGCTCTTTTTATTGGGGTATGGATTGCGACATGGCGCTCTGCCGGCTGGCTGCGAACCCAGAAGGCCGTTGAGCCAGCAACCAAATGGACTGCCGATTTAGGCGCCATGTGCCAAGTGGCATTGGCCGGCTACGCTGTCGGTGGTGCTTTTTTTAGCTTGGCCTATTTTGATTTGCCTTACAACATCATGGTCATGGTGGTGCTGACGCGGGTGTGGGTTGAAAAGCAAAGCTGGAAAACCGAGCCCATCGAGTCACCCAAGTGGATGACCATGGTTGGCCTTGCCCAAGTCAAAAAGACAGACTGACATGTTGATCAAGAGCCTGCTGCAAATCGTCACTCCCGCGGGTCAGCGTGGGCGCCTCTCCGTCCTGATTTTTCACCGTGTAGCTGCAGAGCCAGACACCATCTTTCCGGATGAAATGCACGCCCGGCGCTTTGACGAAGTGTGTGGTTGGCTCAAGTCGTGGTTCAACGTTCTTCCGTTAGACGCAGCTGCTCCACACCTCAAGGCCGGCACGCTGCCAGCGCGTGCCGCCTGCATCACGTTTGACGATGGCTATGCCGACAACCATGATGTGGCCCTGCCCATCCTTCAGCGCCACGGTTTGCCCGCCACTTTCTTCATTGCCACTGGCTTTCTGGATGGTGGGCGCATGTGGAACGACACGGTGATAGAGTCTGTGCGACTCACCAGATACACCACGCTGGACTTGGGCGAACTAGGGTGCTTTGCTGTTGGCACACCGGCAGAAAAAGCCACAGCCATCGGGGCCATCATTGGCAAAATCAAATACTTGCCAGTGGCAGAGCGCTTGGCCGCCGCACAAGGCATTGCCAATGCTGCGCAGGTTAGCCCACCCAACAACCTGATGATGACCTCAGCCCAGGTCAAGGCCATGCGCCAGGCGGGCATGCAGATTGGTGCGCACACCGTGTCGCATCCCATCCTGGCGCGCCTCAGCGATGCGCAAGCCAGGGCAGAGATCAAAGCCAGCAAAGACTTTTTGGAGCACTTGCTGGGCGAGCGCGTTGGGCTGTTTGCCTACCCTAACGGCAAGCCTGGTGAAGACTATGTGCCTGCCAGTGTGGACGTGGTCCGAAGCCTGGGTTTTGATGCCGCCGTCAGCACCCAATGGGGTGCATCGCGCACGGGAGACGATCCGTTTCAGATCAAACGCTTCACCCCGTGGGATAAAACCCGTTTGCGCTTTGGAGCGCGGATGCTGGCTAATTTGCGCGGGGCCTGACGGCTTGTAGCCAAAGCTGCGCCGGATGCAACCTCATGCTTTTTAACTCCTACTCGTTTCTGCTGGCGTACTTGCCGGTGACAGTTTCCGGTTACTTTTTCTTTGGGCGCTTTGGCAAAGGCGCAGGCGCAGGGTGGTTGGCGGTTTGCTCGCTTTTTTTCTATGCGTGGTGGGACTACCGCTACCTCACATTGTTGGTCACCTCCATTTGTGTCAACTACGCGGCGGGCGCGTACATCGTGCGCCACGCGGGCATGGCGCAAGGTCGGCGCATGCTCACCCTTGCCGTGGTGACCAACTTGTTGCTGCTGGGCTACTACAAATACGCTGACTTTTTTCTCTCTAGCGCCAATGCCATTTTGGGGGTGCAGTGGCCAGCGTTGGCCATCATTTTGCCAATTGGCATTTCATTTTTCACCTTCACCCAGATAGCGTTTCTTGCCGATGCGTACGCGGGCAAAGTCACCGAATCTCGCTTCGTTTATTACGTGCTTTTTGTCACCTATTTCCCGCATCTGATTGCCGGGCCGGTGTTGCATCACAAAGAAATGATGCCGCAGTTTGACGAAGACCAAAATTATTCGCCCCACGCAGGAAACTTCGCCGTTGGGCTCACTATTTTTGCGATCGGTTTGGCCAAGAAAGTATTGATTGCCGACAATTTGGCCGGGTATGCGGCGCCCGTTTTTGTGGCGCAGGTTTTTGGTGTGCCATCTTCGGGCCCTACTTTTTGGTTGGCCTGGGGTGGCGCACTGGCCTACACCTTTCAGCTCTACTTTGATTTTTCGGGCTATTCCGACATGGCCATTGGCCTGTCACGGCTCTTTGGCGTGCGCCTGCCGCTCAACTTCAATTCACCGTACAAATCGCGCAACATCGCCGAGTTCTGGCGGCGCTGGCACATGACGCTGTCGCGTTTCCTGCGTGACTACATTTACATCCCGCTGGGCGGCAACCGCCATGGCAAGTACCGGCGTCAGTTCAATCTCATGACCACCATGGTGCTGGGTGGCCTGTGGCATGGCGCTGGGTGGAATTTCGCCATTTGGGGAGCGCTGCATGGAGTCTTTTTGGTGATCCATCAGCTTTGGAAAAATCTCAGCCCCCGCCTCGGGTTCAAAGTGCAAGCGCGCGTGGGCAGCGCTTTTGGCGTAGCCCTGACCTTTGTTTGTGTGGTGTTTGCCTGGGCCTACTTTCGTGCGCCAGATTTGGCTACCGCCAATCGCCTTATCGTGGGCATGCTTGGTGGCTGGGGGGTTGCCCTGCCTGAGGCCATAATGTCGCACCTTGGGCCGTTAAAGGGCTTGCTTGAGGGCGTTGGAGTCAGCAGCTACTTGGGTGGCGGTGCTGTCTTTGTCGAAACCTGGTGTTGGGTTGCGCTGGCCGCACTGATTGCATTTTTCAGCCCCAACACCCAAGAAATCATGGGCCACTTCGACCCTGCCTTGCCCGAAGAAGGTCGCCAACCCTTTCGGGTGGCACCACGCTTGGCCTGGAGTCCTACGCGACTCCATGCAGTGGTGCTGGGCCTGTTGCTTTCCTTGGGTGTACTAGCGCTCAGCCGCCCCACAGAATTTCTTTACTTTCAGTTTTGATGAGCACGCAGCAAGCCCCATTGGCATGGAAGAGTTACCTGCGCTGGATGTTCGCTAGCACTGGCGTCGTCATCTTGGCGGTCGCAGCTTTCAATGTCGCCATTGACCCACTGGGCGCGTTCGGCTCACCGCGCATTGCCGGGCTCAACGTTGCCAAACCCTACCTCAATCACCACCGCGAGTTGTCCCGCTTTCAAGCGGCCAAGCGTATTTGCGCCAACGTTGGAATCTTCGGCAATTCGCGGGCCGAAATCGGCCTTGACCCCACCGGCCCAGCGTTTGCTGCACAGGGTCTGACGGCGTTTAATCATTCCATTCCCGGCACGGGCATCAACACCAGTTATCGGCAACTGGCATGGTTGCAGGCGGCAAATTGCGCACCGAAGACGCTTGTTTTGGGTGTTGAGTTTTTCGATTTTCTGGGCGGTTCTTCGCCACGCCCGCTGCCGACCTTGCAGACTGACCCTGCGCCCAGACTAGACGCTCGATTTTTCGCTGATTCTGTTTTTTCAATCACCGGTTTGCGCGACGCAGCCGATACCGTGGCGCTGCAACGCTCCCGCTATCCCGCCACGGTGACAGACCACGGCTTCAACCCGCTGTACAACTACATCGCCGAGGTGCAACAAAGCGGACACCATGCGCTATTTCGGCAGCGCGCCGGAGAAAACATGCGTGCCTGGGCACGCATGGCGCCGCGCATTCGGCCCACCGACGGTAGCAGTTCTGACGATGAAATTGTGTTGGATGCCCTGCTGGGTCGCGCGTCGCAAGCGAACGCCACGACCTACGTCATCATCTATCCCTACCATGCAGAAATTCGCTTGATGCTTGAGCGCCTGGGCCTTGGCGAACTATTTACGCAATGGAAACGTCTGGTGTTTGAAGTTGCATCGCGACACGCGCAAAGTGGTCAGAGAGTCGAGGTGTGGGATTTCAGCGGCATCTCGGCTGAGACGCTGGAAGCGATTCCGCAAAAGGGCGACCATCAGACCCAGCTTGCCTACTATTGGGAAGCGGGGCATTTCAAGAAGCAATTAGGCGACTTGGTCATCGCGCAAATACTCAAGCAACGCGACGGCTTTGGCATCCAGTTGAACAGCCATAACATTGCCGCTTGGCTGGACGAAGATCGGCAACGCGTTCAATCGCTTCTGAGCAAACCTTCACCATTGATCAGCGAAGTCGATGCCATCTTTGAGCAGTATCACAAGCGGTGATTTTGAGTAAAAATGACCTTTATCTAATTCGCATTAGAAAATGAGGCTTTATACTGCGTTACATATAGTTTTTTACATATAAAGCAAGTAGTGGCCGCGCAAATTTGAACAAACTTTTAAGTGGAAACTCTGGGCATAAGGCTCGACCGGAATCGGTTGGGCAGTTCACAGCGAGCGACTTTACCAATGCGGTATTGAACCAAGGTTGCAAGCTATCCATGGATGGACGAGGTGCCTGGCGTGACAACGTCTTTGTCGAGCGGGTGTGGCGCAGTGCGAAGTACGAACGCATCTACCTCAAGGCCTATGACGGTGTGGCCGCAGCCAGAGCTGACATCGCAGACTACTTCAACTGGTACAACACCGAGAGGCCGCATTCAAGCTTGGAGCGAGTCACCCCAGAGCAGACCTATCTGAACTCGCTGC
>JBKJOH010000100.1:0-11418 GCA_046593295.1 Polaromonas sp.
CCGGCTGGTGCTCAAGCGCGCAGGCCTGAGTGTCAATGACCTGGATGTCATCGAGTCCAACGAGGCCTTTGCCGCGCAGGCCTGTGCGGTCACCCGTACCCTCGGGCTTGATTCGGCGAAGGTCAACCCGAACGGTTCGGGTATTTCACTGGGTCATCCGGTGGGTGCCACCGGTGCCATCATCACCACCAAGGCTATTTATGAACTGGAGCGCATCAAGGGCCGTTACGCCCTGGTGACCATGTGCATTGGTGGCGGACAGGGCATTGCCGCCATATTCGAACGCGTCAGTTAATAGGTCACCGCCCACTGCTCACGGCGCTCTGCAGGCACCGTGAGCGGCCGGGATCACGGAGCTGCCGGTTTGCCTTTCGCGGCTTTTCGTTGTTCATATTTTTTCATCAATGGCGTGACCGAGACACCGTGCGCAACTACCGATGCCACTACCACCGCAATGGTGAGTGACAGCAATCGTTCGGCAAGGTCCCGGTGAATGTCATGGCGGATGGCATACAGCAGGTAGTAGATCGAGCCGATACCGCGTATGCCGAACCATGCCATCAGTCGCCGCTGCTGGCCGTGTATGCCGGTTCCGACTAGGCCCACATACACCGCCGCCGGGCGAATCACCAAAAAGATCAGCGGTACAAACCACAACACTTCCCGGCGCAAAGGCACGACTGCTATCAGCGCACCGACAGCCAGCACGATGGCGACTTCAGCAAAGCTTTCAAGCTGCGTATTGAAGCGTTCCACGGCCTTCATCATGGTGGCCGGCGCTTCGGTCGGTGAGGCTTGAGGGTCAACCGGTTTACCCTGCGCTGCCACAGCCGCAACCACAGCTGGTGAGGGGCTGGGCATTTTGTCAATCCGGCGCAGTGCCAGCCCGGCTGCAAACACTGCCAGAAAGCCATAGGTGTGGCAGACGATAGCCAGGCCATAGGTCAGCGCAATCAGGCCCAAAGCAATGAATTCGTCCGAACCCAGCGCTTCCCGATGGCGCACGCGAAGGTAAAGAATGGCCCGCCCCACCAAGACTCCAAGCCCGTAGCCCAGCCCCAGCCCGCCCGCCACCGACCACAGCACATCAATCGTCCACCAGCGCCAGGCCCATTCACCCAGCTCGTGCAGGCCAAGCAGCCCAAGGCCGAGCATGACAAACGGGAAGGCCGTGCCGTCGTTCAGGCCGCCTTCACCCGTCAGGCCAAAGCGCAGCCGGTCGCGGTCACCGGGGTTGGCCACCTGCACGTCAGAGGCCAGCACCGGGTCAGTCGGTGCCAGGATGGCCCCCAGTAGCACGGCAGCACCAGGCGACATGCCCATGGCGAACACCCCTATCGCCGTAACCGCCGCTACCGTCACCAGCATGGAGACAGATGCCAGTTGCACCGGGATGCGCCAGCGTTTGTCACTGAAGGGCAGCTCCAGCTTCATGCCCGCTGTGAACAGCGACACCAGCACCGCCACCTCGGTCAGACGCTCCAGCAACAGCACATTTTTGAAAGGGTCGAGCTTGAGCAAACCCAGGCCCCACGGGCCGATGGCCATACCTATACCCAGATAAAGCATGGCGGCACTGAGTGGCAGCCGCCCGATGACGGAGCCGCCCATGGTCATGGCGATCAGCACAAAGCCAACGATCAGACAGGCCAGCGTGAAGGTAGAGGGTTCAGACATAGGTGGCACTCCTTAAGGCAATTTACGCAAAGTAAAAGGCACGTCGGGCGCATCAAGCGGCGCGCTGCTGCTGGTGTCTTTCCATACCCCTTTGAACAGCCTGCCGCAGGAGTCTTTCACCACCTCACCGTTCCAGGTGCCGGTGATGTTGATGTTGTTCGACGACTCGTCGAGTATCAGTATGCCGTCTTCAAAATCCCCGGCCAGTGCGGCCTTGATGCTGCGCTGGCCAGCGGCGGCTGAACCAGTTGCCACGCCGACAGCGCGGCTCACGGTGCCTGCGAGGCTTTCCGAAAACTCGGCATGCCGCTTCAGCAGCATGGTGGCTGTGCTGGGAATACCTACGGGCGGGTTTTCAAACTGCACTGCCCACGCACCATACAGTCGCGCCGCCGGAACACCCGCCACAGCCGGGCAAACCACTTCTGGAGTTAATTTGTTAGGGTGTATTTGGGCTTTAGCCCCCGTAATCATTGCGTAACCAGCTACTAAAAAAATAGCAAAGGTGTTGCTGCGCTGTGTCAAGTTTGGCTTCATACCGCTTTCCTGGTTGATCCGTGTCAGAGCGGCGTGCGTTGCAACTCGGCCAGAGCTTGCGCCTCCAGGTTATCGGCTGCCCGCTTTGCAAACTCTGCGCGCAGGGCCTTGAGTTTTTCGCGCGGGTCTTCCTTGATGGTGGCTTTTTCCAGTGCCATCTCGGCGATAAAGCGGCTTGGTATGCCGGCAATGGTGTCACGGCCTTTCTTGCGGCGGCGCAGCCAGTTGACGGCCAGCGTGCGCTGCGCGCGCGTGATGCCGACGTACATCAGGCGGCGCTCTTCCTGTAGCCGCAAAGCGAGGTTGTCAGTGTTCGTGCCGTCGTCATCTTCCATCCTGAAGGGCAGCAGGCCTTCGACGCAACCGGCCAGCACCACATGCGGCCACTCAAGTCCCTTGGCGGCGTGCAGGGTTGAAAGCGTCACCACATTCTGGTCGCCTTCGCGCTCTTGAATAGTTGAAAGTAATGCGATGGTTTGAATCACTTCGAGCATGCTTTTGGTGGGGCTTTCCATCACCGCACCTGATGTATCGTCCAGCTCACCACCGCAGCGCAGTGACATCCAGTCGACAAAATCCATCACATGGGTCCAGCGCGTGGCAGCAAGCTTTTCGCTGTCTTCGCCATCGTACAAATGCTTTTCGTAATCAATTTCCTTTAGCCAGTCGAGCAAAAATACTTTTGCAGCTTCAGCACCACGCGTGTTTTTGGCGCGGTATTCCAGGTCGTTCAGATAGCGGCCAAACTCGTGCAGTGAGCCAAGGGCTTTGCTTGACAACACCGAGGCCAGCGAGTTGCTGAACAGCGCTTCAAACAAACTCAGCTTGTACTGCGCGGCAAACATGCCCAGCGCGCCCAGCGTGGTGTGGCCTATGCCGCGCTTGGGTGTGGTCACGGCGCGCAAAAACGCCGGGTCATCATCGTTGTTGGACAGCAGGCGCAGCCAGCCGCACAGATCCTTGATTTCAGCGCGGTCAAAAAAGCTTTGGCCGCCCGACACCTTGTACGGAATGTTGGCCTTGCGAAAGGCTTTTTCAAACACCTTGGCCTGGTGGTTGGCGCGGTACAGCACGCAAAAATCTTTCCATTCCCTGTGCTGCGCGCCGACCGCCTGTAGCGTGCCTTCAGCGCGCAGGCTTTGTATGCGCGCCACCACGCGGTCGGCCTCGTGCTCTTCGCTGTCGCAGTCAATCACACGTACCGGCTCGCCCTCGCCAAGCTCGCTGAACAGCGTTTTCGGGAACAGCTTGGGGTTGGGGCCAATTACATTGTTGGCGGCACGCAATATGGCGCTGGTCGAGCGGTAGTTTTGCTCCAGCTTGACGACCTTGAGGTTGGGGTAGTCCTGCGGCAGGCGCTTCAAGTTGTCGAGCGTCGCGCCGCGCCAGCCATAGATGGACTGGTCATCATCACCCACAGCGGTGAAGCGGCCACGCGAGCCCACCAAAAGTTTGAGCACTTCATACTGCGTGGCGTTGGTGTCTTGGTATTCATCCACCAGCACATGGCCGAGCGCGTCCTGCCATTTGCTGCGCACCGCTTCATGCTGCTGCAACAGTTTGAGCGGCAAGCCAATGAGGTCGTCAAAATCCACGCTCTGGTAGGCGCTCAAGCGCTCTTCATAGTGCGCCATGATGCGGGCAATCAGTCGTTCTTCATCGCCACTGGCTTGTGCCGCTGCAGCTTCAGAATTCAGCCCCATGTTTTTCCATTTGCTGATGGTCCATTGCCACTGCCGCGCAGTCGCCGCATCGGTGCTGCCGCCAGCGTCTTTCAAAATACTGGTCACGTCGTCACTGTCAAGAATCGAGAACTGCTGTTTAAGACCCAGCGCTGCGCCGTCCTGCCTGAGCATACGCACACCGAGCGCGTGAAAGGTGCAGATCATCACGCCCTTGGCTTGCCTGCCAATCAGCGTTTTGGCACGCTCACGCATCTCGTCGGCCGCCTTGTTGGTAAATGTAATGGCGGCAATCTGTTCGGGCTTCAGACCAGACTGAATCAGGTGCCCAATTTTGTGTGTGATGACTCGCGTCTTGCCCGTGCCCGCGCCAGCTAGTACCAGGCAGGGGCCATGGAGAAAGTTGACGGCTTCTTGTTGGGCCAGATTCAGACCGGTGTTGATGGGGGAAGAGTCGGGCAGGGGAGACGACATGCAGGCAGGCGAGGTAAGAACGCGTGGGGGAAGAGAGAATTGAGTAAGGGAAAGACCGAAAAAGTCTGAAGCAGCGGGCATCATAGCGAGTCGCGCATATGCCAGCATTGGGGGCGACAATGTGCTCTGTGTTAAGCATCCTCCTCGTCACCTTCCCGTTTTTTGCACTCGTACTTTGCGGCTACATCGCCGTGAGCCTTGCATGTTGTACCGCTTTGGTGCCAGTACGTCGATAGCGCAGTTGCTGGAACGACGCTTCTTTCGGCGCGCTTTTTATGAGTAAAAATACACCGTAGGAGATACATCAACATGAACTGGACGCAAGCGCAGCGCGCCGAAAAAATGAACCCTTCGTTTATCCGCGAGATTTTGAAGGTCACGGAAAAGCCCGGCATCATCAGCTTTGCAGGCGGTTTGCCATCGCCCAAGACCTTTCCGGTCACGGAGTTTGCAGCGGCTTGCGCCAAAGTGCTGGCAAGCGATGGCGAAGGCGCGTTGCAATACGCCGCCAGCGAGGGCTATGGGCCACTTCGTCAATGGGTTGCAGCTTCTCTGCCGTGGAAGGTAGACCCTGACCAGGTGTTAATTACCACGGGTAGTCAGCAGGCACTCGATTTGATCGCCAAAATCCTCATCGACAAGGGCTCACGCGTGCTGGTTGAAACCCCAACCTACCTGGGTGCATTGCAGGCCTTCACACCGATGGAGCCGGAGTTTGTCAGCATTGCCAATCAGGATGGTGGCATCGACTTGACCGACATGGCCGCCAAAGCGGCGGGGGCACGCTTTATGTATGTGCTGCCAAACTTTCAAAACCCGACGGGCAACTCCACCAACGAAGCCGGGCGCGTGGCCCTTAGCGCTGCGGCTGCGCAAGCAGGTCTGCCGATTGTTGAAGACAACCCCTATGGCGATTTGTGGTTTGACGCTCCGCCGCCTGCGCCTTTGACGGCACGTAACCCGGACGGTTGCATTTACATGGGCAGCTTCAGCAAGACGCTGGCACCTGGCTTGCGCCTGGGCTTTCTGGTCGCGCCCAAAGCGCTTTACCCCAAGCTGCTACAGGCCAAGCAGGCCGCTGACTTGCACACACCCAGCTTTAACCAGCGCATGGTGATGGAGGTGATTAAGGACGGCTTTTTAGACGGCCACCTGCCCACGATTCGCGAGCTCTATAAATCGCAACGCGATGCCATGCTGGCTGCGCTGGAAGTCAACTTAAGCGGCACCGGCGTGCAGTGGAACAAGCCCCAGGGTGGCATGTTCTTGTGGCTAACGCTACCGAAAGGCATGAACGCGGTTAACCTGCTGCCGCAAGCCGTGGCCAGAGGCGTGGCCTATGTACCCGGCGCACCGTTTTACAGCGGTGTGCCTGAGGACAACACGCTGCGCTTGTCTTTTGTGACGGCATCTACTCTCCAAATCAACACCGGTATCGCCGCGCTGGCCGACGTTTTTAAAAGGAATCTGTCATGAACACCAACACCTTACGGATCTGGGGCCGCATGAGCTCCATCAACGTCAAAAAAGTGGTCTGGACGGCGCAGGAGCTTGGGCTTGAATTTCAGCGCACGGAGGCCGGTGGTGCTTTTGGTGTTGTCAAAACCCCTGAGTACATGCGCCTTAATCCCAACTCGACGGTGCCGGTGATCGAAGACGGGCAAGACGATAACTTTGTGCTCTGGGAGTCAAACGTCATCGTGCGTTACCTCTGTCACAAGCACTCCCTCGGCGACCTCTGCCCGACAGACCTGCGCGAACGCTTTGATGCCGAGCGCTGGATGGAGTGGCAGCAGACCACGGTAAACCCAGCCAGTCGCTCCGGCTTCTGGAACTTGATCCGTACGCCCGAGCCGGAGCGAAACGTGTTGGTGATGGCCGAGTCAAACGCGGCGGTTGAGCAACTCATGGCCATGCTGGACGCGCATCTGGCGCAGCGCAAGTTCATGGTTGGTGAGCGTTTTTCGATGGCCGACATTCCGCTCGGTTGCGAAGTCCATCGCTGGTTTGGTTTGCCGCAAGCGCGCCAGAGCCGTCCCCACATCGAGCGCTGGTACGCCAGCCTGTGTACCCGGCAAACCAGCAAGGGCGTGCTGGACATGGCACTGACATGAAGCAGCGCGCCTTCAAACAAATTGATGTCTTCACGGGCACGCCCTATTTCGGCAACACGCTTGCTGTGGTGCTGGAGGGCAGTGGCCTTGACGATGCGGGGATGCAGCGTTTTGCGCACTGGACCAATTTGTCGGAAACCACTTTTTTGCTGCCGCCCGACGATGCCGCTGCGGACTACAGGGTGCGCATCTTCACGCCCGACAGCGAGCTGCCCTTTGCCGGGCACCCCACGCTGGGCAGTTGCCACGCGTGGCTACAGGCGGGTGGCAAGCCCAAGCTTGATGACTTCATCGTCCAGCAATGCAAACAGGGGCTGGTCAAAATTCGCCGCGAGCCTGGCCGTACAGGGGCTGCCGATAGGCTAGCCTTTGCCGCCCCGCCGCTTTTGCGCTCTGCACCCAGCCCGGTGCTGCTGGCGCAAGTTGCTGCCGCGCTCGGTTTGAAGACAGCGCAAATCACCGCTGCACAAATGCTCGACAACGGCCCGGTCTGGCTGGGCTTGCTGCTGGACGACCCCGACACCGTCATGCGCCTGATACGCAACAACCTCGAACTTGAAAAACTTAGCGTCAAGGTCGGCGTGGCGGCGCTATATGCAGAAGAAGAAATCCCGGCACTGATAGGCCGCGCTAACCGTGAGGCAACAGCCTTTGGCAACCGTGCTTCGACCGCTATAGTCAAAGGCCCGGACATCGAGGTGCGCGCCTTTGCACCCTGCATAGGCATCAACGAAGACCCGGTCACCGGCAGCTTCAATGCCAGCCTGGCGCAATGGCTGATGGCCGAAGGCTTTGCGCCCGAGCGTTACATGGCCTCGCAAGGCATTTGCCTGGGCCGTGCCGGGCAGGTCTATCTGGAGCGCGATAGCGCGGGACAAGTTTGGGTCGGTGGTGAGTCGGTGACGTGTATTGACGGCACTGTGACGCTCTGATTTCAGAAGCAACCTAGTTGCACACCAGTCACAAAAGAGACGGCTGGCCCGCGCATCTCGCCGCACAATTTGCCCATGGGAACCCTCTACCTTGTACGCCACGGCCAGGCTTCGTTTGGTGCTGATGACTATGACGTACTCAGTGACCTCGGTTACCGTCAGGCACTGCGGCTGGGTGAGTATTTCAAGTACAAGGGCATCGGCTTTGAAGCGGCATTTTCTGGCACCTTGCGCAGGCAGGTCAAAACGTTCGAGGGGATTTGTGCCGGAGCCGGCCTGCCGCTGCGCGCCACGCAGTTCGCGGGCCTTAACGAATACGACAGCGAAGCCGTGATTGCCGCCATTCACCCGCACAAGCTTGAAAAGGCCACCACGCCCGAGATGTACCGCAGCCACTTTCGCTTATTAAAGGACGGCCTGGCGCAGTGGATGGCCGATGTGGTCAGCCCGCGTGGAATGCCCGAATACGCGGACTTTGTATCTGGCATCATTGATGTCCTGGATCACATCCGACAAACCCATGAAGGCAACGTGCTGCTGGTCTCCAGCAGTGGGCCGATAGCCACCGCAGTCGGCCACGTGCTGGGCAGCAGCCCTGAAACCACGATTGAGCTGAACCTGCGCATACGCAACTGCTCGGTCACTGAGTTTGCCTTCACGCCCAAGCGCCACATGCCGGTGACCTACAACACGCTGCCGCACCTGGATGCGCCCGAGCACGCACAATGGATCACCTTTGCATAATTCAGTGAATACGATATCAATTTCATAGCTGCCCAGGCTTCTATTACTTGGGTCGGCAGCTTGATCGATGATTTTTCAGTTATTTTTAAGGCTTGGTGGCGTGCCGCTGACGCGCCAGACCGCATTGCCCACATCGTCTGCCACCAGGAGCGCACCTTTCTGGTCCATGGCCACCCCAACCGGGCGACCATAGGCATCGCCTGCAGGGCTGAGGAAACCCGTCAGCATGTCGATGGGCAATCCCGACGGCTTGGCCCCGGTAAACGGCACAAACACCACCTTGTAGCCACTTAGGGGCTTGCGGTTCCACGAACCGTGCTCTCCCACGAACACGCCGTTGGCCAGTGCTGCCGGTAGAGTCTTGGCGCTTGAAAACGTCATGCCCAGTGGCGCGACATGCGAGCCCAGCGCAAAGTCAGGGGACACGGCTTTAGCCACCAGATCCGGTCGTGATGGCTTGACGCGTGCATCCACGTTCTGGCCGTAATAGCTGTAGGGCCAGCCGTAAAACGCACCGTCCTTGACGCTGGTCAGGTAATCGGGCACCAGGTCACTGCCGATTTCATCGCGTTCATTGACCACCGTCCACAGCGCGCCGTCAGGCGCCCAACCCATGCCGTTCGGGTTGCGAAGGCCGCTGGCAAACACGCGGTGCGCGCCAGTTTTGGCATCCACCTCCCAGATCGCGGCGCGGCCTTCTTCAGCGGCCATACCGCGCTCACCGACGTTGCTGTTGGAGCCCACCGTCACATACAGCTTGCTGCCGTCGGCACTGGGAATCAGGTTTTTGGTCCAGTGGTGGTTGATGGGCCCGCCCGGCAAATCCACCACCTTGACCGGGGCTGCGCTGATGCTGGTTTGCCCCGACTGGTAGGGGAACTTGACCACCGCATCAGCGTTGGCTACATAAAAGTCATTGCCCACCAGGGCCATGCCAAACGGCGAGACCAGATTTTGCAAAAACACGGTTTTGACCTCGGCCTGCCCATCGCCGTCCACGTCGCGCAGAAGCGTGATGCGGTTAGCGGATGGCACACCCGCCCCGGCGCGGCCCATCACCTGCTTCATCACCCAGCCCTTGATGCCCTTACCGCCTTCAGGTTTGGGCGGCGCGTTGCTTTCGGCCACCAGCACATCGCCGTTGGGCAAGGTATAGACCCAGCGCGGGTGGTCCAGCCCGGTGGCAAAGGCAGTCACGGTCAAGCCCGCCATGGCCGTCGGCATCATGCCGGCTGGCCAGCCCTTGGCCGGGGCAATCTTGACAGTAGGGATCAGGCTGCTGACTGGCGCAGGCAGGGTCGGGTTGGACCCCATGCTGGCGGTATCGACCAGCTTGGCTGTGTCGCCGCAGGCCGCCAGGGCACTGACCATGGCCAGCGCCAGGGCCGTGCGTACCGGAAGACTCCAGCGAGGGTGGATCAAAGTGCGTGCTTGCATAAAAAAACTCCTGTTCCGGCCCCGGCGCGGATATCGGGCAGACCGTGGCGGTGGGTTGAAGGGGGCTGGCAACAATGCCAAGCAATTGTTCAAGTCTGCAATATGCCACGCCATAAGCGCGTCGGTCAGGTGCCCCGTTCGCTGTCAGCCAGTAGCCCAAGGTATAGAGAATTGGGGTCAGACTCGAATTAGGCGCATACGCTACAAATAGCATAGCTTTTTGCGCCCGTATTTATTGGGCTATAGACACTTTCAGCCCTCTAAAACGCCCTTTAAATTCGTTTTTCACAGCAGCAAAGGGAGATCGGTTTTTTTAAGCGCAGAAGAATTAAGAATCAAAGAATTGGGGTCAAGCAAAGAATTGGGGTCAGACTCCAATTAGGCTCTGATGGCCTCCAGCGGCGAGCCGATATCCACCGCAGTCGGCCATGTGCTGGGCTGCAGCCCTGGGTAACCTACAACACGCTGCGGCACCTGGATGCGCCGGAACATGCGGCGTGGGTTACCTTTTCATAAAAATACGCCCCCACTGTCTCCCACGCCACGCTTGTCGGCAACTTACAAGTTCAGGTCGGGCATCAAATCAAAGGCAAAGTCAAAACTGGGTCAGCGCCGTTCAACTGCATTTGAAGTCGAGTGCATTTCAAGCTGAGCAAAAAATTGCCCTGATTTAGATGTCGATCCTATTGCACAATAGCTGAATTTGGCGTAAATCGAATTAACTTTATACAAAGTCAAAAGATCTTTATGGCACCCCGGGCCTACGCCATGCACACACGGCGTCAGCAGCAGTTAGCGCTCAAAGCGAACATCGCCGCTGTGGCTGCTCAGTTGCACGCCTCACAGGGCGTGCTCAACACCACCTATGCCCAGATCGCTGAGCGCGCCGGAGTGGCAATACCGACCGTCTATAAGCATTTCCCGAGTCTCGATGAACTGGTTCGGGGGTGTACGGCGCACGTGGTTCGGCAGGCCCCCGAGTTCCCTGCGGAACGTATCCTGGCCGCGCCCGACATCGAGTCGGCCGTGCAGCGCCTGGTCGTGGCACTGGATCGACTCAACGCGTATTTCGAACCCTGGGTGACTTGGCGTGAGCAGGATCGATTACCGGCGCTGACTGAGATGGCCGCGCACCGGCGCATGGAATTGACGGCGCTGTGCGCCGCTGTGCTCAAACGCCATGGCGCGCACGGCGCACTTCGAGATGCCCCGTCGATCTGGGAAGCCTTGATTCATTTCGAATGCTGGCAGCGGCTGGTACGCGAGCACCAGCTGTCGCGTGCCGCGGTTCGCCGCACTCTGGTTCACCTGTTGCTGGCTGTCGCCGGACCGCAGCCTGCCGCTCCACCCACCCCGCGTCCGCAACCAAGGAAATGATATGAACGACCCCAAAGCTTCAATTCACGAGATCGGCCCTGACACCTTCCGCATCAGTGTGGCCTTGCCGCCCGCTCTTTTTCCGGGGGGCTTTACTTTCAACCAGTATCTCGTGGTCGACGACAAGCCACTGCTATTTCATACCGGGCCGCGCAAGTTGTTTGGCCTGGTAGCCAGCCAGATCGAAAAGAAGATGCCGCTGTCCCAGCTGCGATACATCGCTTTTTCTCACGTCGAAGCGGACGAGTGCGGTAGTCTGGTTGACTTTCTGAAGGCAGCGCCGCAAGCGCAGCCGGTATGCAGCCATATTGCGGCAATCGTCTCGGTCAGCGACATGGTGGACGTGGAGCCGATCGGCATGGAAGATGGACAGGCTCTGGAGCTCGGCCATCACAAGCTGCGGTGGCAATCCACGCCGCACCTGCCCCATGGCTGGGAGTGCGG
>JBKJOH010000055.1:0-10157 GCA_046593295.1 Polaromonas sp.
CTTGGTGATCAGGTCGTTGGGCTTGATGCCGGCCTTGAATGCCGGCGTACCCTCGATCGGGGTCACGACCTTGACCAGGCCGTCTTCCTGGGTGATCTCGATGCCAACGCCGACAAAGCGGCCGCTGGTTCCTTCGCGGAATTCCTTGAAAGACTTTTTATCGAAGTAGGCTGAGTGTGGATCAAGGCTGGCAACCATGCCTGTGATGGCATCAGAGATCAGTTTTTTCTCGTCAACCGGCTCCACATAATCAGACTTGACCATGCCAAAAACTGCTGCCAGCTGTTGCAGCTCTTCCAGTGGCAAAGGAGCCAACCCGCCGCGTGCAACCGCTTGCAGTTGCACGGTGGTCAGGGCACCGGCCACTACGCCGATTGAAATCCAGCCTGCTATTTTCAGTTTTTGACGCATAGTTTGACGCATGAGGAAACCCTTGGTTTGAGCCGATTTTATTCTGGTTTGAATGGTAAGCAAATTTTTTTCCCCGCCAGTGCAAGAACAATATACACCTAGGAGCCTGTCGGACTTAGTCCTCGCGCCACAGTTCCGCAACCCGGAACATTTAGCTGCGAAAAATGACTCAAACACGCGGTTTGAGGTGGCTTTTTACCAGCACTTTACATAAGCCTGTCATAAACCCGTCAAAAGCCTGCTCCCGGGTCTATCAGGCCTTGCGCTGCGCGGCCACCGCTGCAACCGCCTTTGCTACTGCAGCCGCGTCGCCCAGGTAGTAGTGGCGCAACGGTTTGAGCGCCGCGTCCAGCTCGTAAACCAGCGGAATGCCATTGGGAATGTTCAGGCCAACAATGTCGGCGTCAGACACGTCGTCAAGGTATTTGACCAGCGCGCGTATCGAGTTGCCATGGGCCGCGACGACGATGCGCTTGCCGGCCTTGATGGCCGGTGCCATGGCCTCGTTCCAGAAGGGCATGACACGCTCGACGGTGTCTTTCAGGCATTCGGTCAAAGGCACTTGCCCAGCTTGCAGCTTGGCATAGCGCGGGTCGGCGCGTTCGCTGCGCTCTTCGTTGGCATCCATGGGGGGCGGTGGTATGTCGTAGCTGCGGCGCCAGAGCAACACCTGTTCCTCGCCGTATTTCTGGGCGGTCTCGGCCTTGTTCAGCCCCTGCAAGCCGCCGTAATGCCGCTCATTGAGCCGCCAGCTATGCATTACGGGCAGCCAGGTGCGATCCATTTCGTCCAGCGTGTGCCACAGCGTGCGGGTGGCGCGCTTGAGCACGCTGGTGTAGGCCAGGTCAAAGTCATAGCCTTCGTTTTTAAGCAGTTTGCCGGCGTTTTTGGCTTGCTGCACGCCGGTTGCGGTCAAGTCCACATCGATCCAGCCAGTGAAGCGGTTTTCCAGATTCCAGGTTGATTCACCGCGGCGTATGAGTACAAGTTTGTGCATTTTGGAAGATGAAAAAAGCGAAAAGAAAAGGCTAAAACTCGGTCAAACGCACCGAGTTACAGCAGCATTCTAAAATCACTGGCTTGGTCGAAAAATTTTAAAAGGCTTAAACGTGAAATTTCTGATTGATAACTGGATGCTGATCTCCATTGCCCTGGCCTCTGGCGGGATGCTGGTCTGGCCCATGATTGCCAGCGGCATGAACGCCGGGGCTTTAAGCGCCAGCGCTGCCGTGACACTGATTAACCGCGAAAAAGCGGTTGTCATTGATGTCAGCGAAGCAGACGAATTCGAGACGGGCCACATCGGGGGTGCCAAAAACGTGCCTTTTTCGCAGCTTGAAGAAAAGCTGCCCGCAGCCGTCAAAAACAAGGGTTTGCCGCTGATTCTGGTCTGCGCTACCGGTGCCAGGGCGAACCGCGCTGTGGCCGTGGCCAAAAAGCTCGGTTACGAGCATGCCCAGGCTCTGGGCGGCGGGCTGAAAGCCTGGAAAGAGGCCAACCTGCCGGTTGAGAAGAACCTGGCCAAGGCTTGATTCCCAAGCCTGATTTTTACCCCACGCTTTCCCGCCTCCACGAGATTCACGAATGCAAACCGTCAAGATTTATACCTCCGGCAGCTGTCCTTACTGCATCCATGCCAAGCAACTCCTCAAGCAACGCGGCGTAGCAGAGCTCAACGAAATCCGCGTTGACATGCAGCCCGATGAGCGCCAGACCATGATGCAGATCACCGGCCGCCGCACCGTGCCGCAGATTTTCATAGGTAGCACCCACGTGGGCGGCTGTGATGACTTGGTGGTGCTCGATGGCAAGGGCGGCTTGATGCCTTTGCTGAATGCTGCATAAAAGCCGGGTAAATGCCGGGTAGGCGCCACCTGAGATAATTCGCCTGCGCCGCTCGATTTGTCTTGTGAGTGGCCTTCATTTCCCCCAAACAACCATCCGAAAGTTTCCTATGGCAGAAGCCGCTCTTGACACAGTTTTCCAGATCCAGCGCGTTTACCTCAAAGACGTGTCGCTGGAACAACCAAATTCGCCTGACATCCTGCTCAATCAAGAGCCGCCTGCGGTTGACATCCAACTCGGTGTGGACGCCGCTCCGGTGATCGAAGGCATATTCGAAGTCGTGGTGACTGCCACCTTGCACGCCAAGATTGGTGACAAAACCGTGTTTCTGGTTGAGGCCAAGCAGGCCGGTATTTTTGAGGTGCGCAACCTGCCACCCGAGCAGATGGATGCCGTGCTCGGCATCGCCTGCCCGCAAATTATTTACCCCTACCTGCGCAGCAACGTGGCCGACGTTATCCAGCGCGGCGGCTTTCCGCCTGTACATCTGGCTGAAGTCAACTTCCAGGCGATGTTCAAGCAGCAGCAGGAACAGGCCGCCGCCGCTGCAACCGCCCCGGCTGCGCCACAAATTATCGTCTAGTAGCGCAGGTTTGATGGCTTTCACTGCATTGATCGCCGCATGAAAATCATCATCCTCGGTGCCGGTGCCTGGGGTACGGCGCTGGCCATCAGCGCTGCATCCAGCCACCGCAGCAATCTACAACTAATCGCGCATCAGGTCACACTCTGGGGCCGTGATGAAGCGCTGATGGCCTCTATCCACAGCACGCGCAGCAACGCCCGCTACCTGCCAGGTATTGGCGTACCCGACAGCCTCAAGCTCATAGGTGGCGACAGCGCCCTGGCAAGCGCTGTGCAGGGGCAAGACCTCATCATCATCGCCACGCCCGTATCCGGTGTGCGCGGCATGTTGCAAGGGTTGCGCCAGGTCAACGTGCCCGTGGCCTGGCTTTGCAAAGGCTTTGAAGCCCCGGTTGATGCACCCCACGGTTTGCTGGTGCACGAAATACGGGCGCAGGTAGCTATTAATTTAAGAGCAGGCATTCTCAGCGGCCCCAGCTTTGCACAAGAAGTGGCGCGCGGCCAGCCGACGGCGCTGGTGGCGGCCAGTACACATGCTGACGTGCGCGATGCGCTGGTCAAAGCCTTTCACAGCCCTACCGTGCGTGTTTACGCCAATGACGACATCGTCGGCGTGGAGGTTGGTGGGGCAGTGAAAAACGTGCTGGCGATTGCCGCTGGCCTGTGTGATGGCCTGCAACTCGGCCTGAACGCCCGGGCCGCGCTGATTACCCGTGGCCTGGTTGAAATGACGCGCCTCGGCGTAGCGCTGGGCGCGCGTGCCGAAACCTTTACTGGCCTGTCCGGTCTGGGTGACCTGGTGCTCACGGCGACGGGCGATTTGAGCCGCAACCGCAAGGTCGGCCTGGCACTGGCGCAGGGCAAAACATTGGTGCAGGCCGTCGAGTCACTCGGCCATGTGGCCGAAGGCGTGTACTGCGCCCGCACCGTAGTGCAACGCGCCGCAGGCCTTAGCATCGAGATGCCGATATCGAGTGCCGTGGTCGCTTTGCTTGACGGCAAGATCACGCCACCGCAGGCGGTTGCCGCACTGATGGGACGCGAGCCGACTGCCGAAGTAACATGACTATTTCCGCCGTCATTTCCGCGAGTTGTGTTGTTATTTTTTAGAAGAAAAAAGGCCTGTAGACCAATAGAAACGGGCGTAACCAGCTACTAATAGTATAGCGTTTTGCAGTTCGCCGACTCAGATTTCCAGGTTATCAATCAACCGTGTGCTGCCCAGTTTGGCTGCCGCACTCAGTTGGTCGGCGGCTTCCAGGTCGATGCAGCTACCGTTTTGTAGTTCTCGTCCAGCTTGTTTTGCAGCAATACCAACGCGGCCCAACACGCGCTGCTCACGGTAGCTCAACCATTTTTTGAGGCTATGTCACCGTTCAGTGTGGAAATTTCCCGAGAGCCATAGCCAAGAGCCTTCCCGAGAGTTGTCTACTCCTCTGGGGGTAAAAATTCCACATCTAACGGTGACATAGCCTTTGCATTTGGTGCCGGAGAGATGAATCGAACACCAGACCTTCTCATTACAAATGAGCTGAATCCCCTATTTGTCCCTGTTGATTAATGTAGGTAGAATCAATATAAATCAACGACTTAAATGCTTAAAGCTGGATAAATAAACAGCCTGATTGTTGATTAAAATTCGGCAAAATGGGCGAATATAGTCTGTAAATAGTCTGTAAATGTTCAAAAGGGGTTCAACATGGCACGACCAAGCAAGACAGCCGGGATTGATTACGCGGTGGCGCATGACCTAACCCACGGGCTGATAGAGCGTGCCGCCTGCCCTGATGGTGTGCCGTTCGTGCTGCTGAAAGACGCCGACAAAAAGGGTTTGAGGGTTCGCATCACGAAGGCCGGCGGCAAGCACTGGCAGTTTGAGACAAGGGTGAAGGGCAAACTGTTTACCCGTGCTTTGGGGGAGTGGCCTGCTATTTCCATTGGGGTGGCCAGAGCAGAGGCGCACAGGTTACGCGGTTTAACCGAAAAGGGAATAGACCCAAGGGCAATTGAGCAGCAAGCCGCCCAAGCTGCCATTGATACGAAAGCCGCCGCTGATGCTGCGCAAGCTGCCGCCAATACGCTGGCTGTAGAGCAGTCACTGACCGTAGGGGTAATTTGGCCGCGCTACCTGACCGAAGGCCGCCCCAAGCGTAAAGACGCATGGAAGCCGGGCTATCGTGCCGACATTGAAGCGATGGCCGGGGCTGGTGGCGTGAAGAAGCTACGAGGGCAGGGGCTGACACGACCGGGGCCGATGTTCCCATTGATGGCGCTGGCGCTGGGTGACGTGACCGAGTACGCATTGCAAGTCTGGTTCGAGCGTGAGGCCGTGGCAAGCAAGCACCAAGCCGCCCGCGCCCTGATGATGTTTCGGGGGTTCCTGCGCTGGTGTGCTGCCCGCCCGGAATATCGCAAGCTGATTGACCGTGACGCTGGCAAAGCCCCTGCCATTCTAGAAAACCTGCCAGCCAACACCAAGCGCACCGATGCACTCGAAGCCGCCCAAGTTTCGGCCTGGTGGAGTGGGGTGGAGCAGTTGGGCAACCGCACCGCGAGCGCCTACCTTCGCGCCCTACTGCTGACCGGGGCACGCCGTGAAGAACTGGCCGGGCTGACTTGGGCGAACGTGGATTTTCAGTGGCGCAAGCTGACCCTTGCCGACAAGGTTGACGAAACCCGCACCATCCCCTTGACCCCTTACCTGGCGCAAGTGCTGGGGATACTGCCCCGCGTGAATGAATTTGTGTTTGCCAGCGCCAGTAAAGCAGGCCGTATCAGTGACACCCGCAAAGCCCACGGGAGCGCCCTCAAGAGCGCAGCAATCGAGGGGCTGACTATCCATGGCCTGCGTCGTTCGTTTTCGCTGCTGGGAGAGGCTGCCGGGGCACCTGCCGGGGCAATCGCTCAAGTGATGGGACACAAACCAAGCGCCACGGCTGAAGGCTACAGGCCACGCAGTGTGGATGCCTTGCGCCCGTTTCTGACAAAGATTGAAGCGCACATTCTGGAACAGGCCGGGAGTTCATTCGTGGCCGATGTGGAGCCGGGCAAACTGCGCGTAGTGGCTGGTGGCTTGTAAATCATTGATTTACAGATTATGATTCTCACATTCAAGCACAAAGGGCTGGAAGCGTTTTACAGCACTGGAAGCAAGGCAGGTATTCAACCGGTTCACGCGAAGCGCCTGCGTGAGCTGCTGACCGCCTTGAGTGTTGCCAGTGGCCCGCAAGACCTGGGCCGCCCATCGTGGCGACTGCATGGCTTATCTAGCGACCGTGCCGGGTTTCACGCCGTGACGGTGCAAGCCAATTGGAGGCTGACGTTTCGGTTTATCGGCGCTGATATTGAGTTGCTGGATTATTTGGATTACCACTGAGGAAACACAACATGAACATGCACAACCCCGCCGCGCCCGGTGAACTGCTATCGGGCTGGCTTGATGACTTGGCCGTGACCGTGACCGCCTTTGCTGCCCATATCGGAATCAGTCGCGTGATGTTGTCGCGTGTGCTGCATGGGCACGCTGCCGTTAGCGCTGATATGGACTTGAGGCTATCCGAGGCGCTGGGCACGATGCCGGGTTACTGGCTGGCGCTACAGGTGCAGCGTGACCTGTGGACAGCACGACAGACAGCCAAGGAACGCAAGCGCATCAAGCGCATGGCCGCGCCGGAACTGCAAGCCGCATAAATCGTTTTGCCCCAGCTAGTCCGACCTCGAAGCCCGGACGAAAAGCGGGAAACCTTCACCCGCCTGCTGGTGCATCCTAATGAAGGACACTGTGAAGGGGTGCGGATATGCAGCAATTCTCCAGGCAGGATTTTCAGTATCTTTATGACCGCTGCTTTTCTGAACACGACCGTGGCTGTGATGGTTCGGCCCGGTTTCTTCGCATCACCAATGAAGGGGTGTTCTACGACGATTGTCTGCTTGGAGGCGGTGCTGCCCTCAAGCTCTGGCGCTGGAAGCCGGTGCATGAACTGACGGGGCCGAACAAACCGCCATCGTCGGGGCCAGCACTGCCATTTCCATTCACTGCGCGCCAGTTAGCAGCTTTCTTTCTTTCGGACTGGGGAGGTTTCTTCGAGGATGCCTTTGGGCGTTTGGACTCAGGCCCGAATGAGTTCATACTGAATGGGGAGCATGAGGACGGCGCCGATGCTTACGAAGCATTGCGACAAGCCTATGAGATTTTTCAGGATGCGCGTCGGGTTGTCGTCGAACTTGACCACGAACAACAACAAAGCGCCCATGACCGCGCGACCCAATATGACGACGAGCTTAGCCGCGCACTTGAGCGTGAGAAAGTGATGGAGCCGGGCATATCTCGGAGTGAATACCGACTCAGGCGACGACGGGCACTTGAGCTTGAGAAAGTGATGGAGCCGGGCATATCTCGGAGTGAATACCAACTCAGGCGACGACGGGCACTTGAGCTTGAGAAAGTGATGGGGCCGGGCATATCTCGGAGTGAATACCGACTCAGGCGACGACGGGCAAGTGCGCCTATTGCCCCGTTGAAGTTGCAGGCAGAAGATGCAATGTCGCAGGCCGATGCAGCACTCAAAACATGGCGCAAAGCGATGGCACGCCAACTATTGCAGCCTGCCGATGCAGAATCCCAAGCCAAGCCAGCACCCGACACCCAGACCCAGGCCGCGCCAGCAAAGCAAGCCGGTACAGAGCCCCCGCCCGTGGTGGAAGTGCCAGCGAGTGAGCCGCAACCTGACCCGATACCGACAAGAGATATTGCAGAGCTTTTCGAAGGCCTGCCATACACCGCCGCAAATTGGCCTAGGCGACTGAGTGGCACGCAGTGGCTGGCACCTGCAATGGTTGCGCGTGGTGAAGTCGGAGGGGTAACGGGGACATGGTGCCCGCTGACGCTGGCGCGACTTGTTTGTCAAAAATCCAAGGGGAAGTCTAACGAAGAAACGACGTTCAAATCCCTAAATAGTCGCTTCAAAAGCTATCCCCAGCTTGCGCCGTGGCGTGACGCTTGGGATGATTACTATGCTACGTTTTCGGACACAGATATTGGCTAATCAATATCCGGGGATTAATCCCGCGTTCTGCTGTGTTGCTGAACGTAAGTCAATGATTTAGAACGCCTTTCAAATTCCGGGGTATCTGCGCCCCAAGTGCGGGATTTTTAACTGTGCATATTCCCGTCCTGTGCTGACGGGTGAAAGCACAACCGCATGGAAACCACAACTGCAATCCCAAGCGCCGCAACGCTGGCCCAGTGGGAAAAATATCCCCCGCTGGCATCTGTCACCCGTACTCACGTTGACACCAACGCCGCCGCCTTCTACCTAAACCGCCGCCCACAGACTCTAAGAGGATGGCACTGCCACGGTGATTTTCCTACCGCTGGCCTGCGCCCGCTGGTGCTGAATGGCCGCTTAAATTGGGATGTTCCGGCAATCAAAGCCGCTATGGGATTTGCCAAATGACCGCCCCAAATAGAAAAGCCCCGTGCGACCAAGCTACCGGGGCTAGTGAACAAAACGAACTGTTCGACTTGCCTACATTTTGCCCGATATTGCCGCCCGTGAACAGTGCCGCCGCCCAAGCCTTGCACGACCTTTGCGATGGTGACTTGACGCAATTGGATTGGCTGCAATCCGGTAACGGCTGGAGGCTTGCCGCTGCTGTGAAAGAACTCGATTATTTGGGCTGGCAACCACAATCAATCCGGGTGAAGTGCAACGGCTGGGGCCGCAAGATAGCCCGTTATTCCTTGCACGACCGCGCAAAGCAAGCCGCCTACACAATGCGCCACGGTGGAGGTGCTGCCCATGCAAGCCAATGACCTCGACCGCGCCCGTGATGCCCTTTACTCGATACCGCCCGACCTGCCCCGCCCTGAGTGGGTGAAGGCTGGTATGGGTGCCCATGCTGCTGGGTTGTCCTTTGATGATTTTGACACCTGGAGCGCCGCCGGTGCCAACTACAAAGCACCCGAGGCCCGTGCAACGTGGCGAAGTTTCAAGGCCGGTAAAGGTGTGGGGGCCGCTTCGCTTTTCGGCATGGCGCTAAGCCACGGCTGGCGTGATGGCGACAGCACTGCACCGAGCCCCAAGCAAGCCACCAGAAAGACCGTAGAGCCGCCGCGCAAGCCTGCCCCCAGCAATGGCCCTGCCGAGGTATGGGGCCGCGCTGTAGAGGCCACAAATGAGCACAGTTACATCAAGGCAAAGCGAGCCGCCGGCGTGCCGCTGGATACCCTGTGCGTGCTGCCTGCGAATGACCCGCTGCCGCCTATCTGTGGCGAGAGCATGGTGGTGCTCTGGTGGTGCCCGTGAATCGTGCCGATGGTTCTATTTCGAGCTTGCAATTTATCGCGCTGCCCGAGGTGGCCGCACGATTGAAAGCGCGAGGTAAGTCCGGTAAATTGAACCTGCCTGGTGCCACGATGGAAGGCTGGCATACCGTGGGCACTATCGAGCCCGGTGGCGTGATTAATATCTGCGAGGGAATCGGTACTGCATGGGCTTGTTGGCAGGCAACCGGGGCCGCTGCCGTGGCCTGCTGTGGCTGGGGCCGGGTTGCGAAGGTGGCCGCTGAACTGAGAGAGCGTGACCCGACCGCCCGGCTGGTTATCTGCCCTGATGTTGGCAAAGAACAGGACGCTGAAAAGATAGCCCGAGAGCTTGGCTGTGCCGTGGCCTACATGCCTGATGGTGAGGCCGATATCTTTGATTGCAACGATTACGCCCTGCGTGAGGGCTATGACGTGCTGGCCGATTTATTGGAGCGTGCCCGAGAACCTGCACCGCCGCCCCTGCCCCTAAGCGTGGCATTCGCTGACGAACTGCCCGACACATTCACGCCGCCTGATGAGCTGGTGGAGGGGCTGCTAACTGCTGACGATGGCAGTGTGCTTTATGGCGACAGCAACAGCGGGAAAACTTTTCTGATGATTGACATAGCCTGTGCCGTGGCCCGTGGCGTGCCGTGGCTGGGCCGCAGGACTGAGCCGGGGCTGGTAATTTATTTGGCTGCCGAATCGCCGCAGTCGGTGCGTAGTCGCTTGCAGGCTTATCAACGACATCACGGTGTAAAGGTGCCCAACTTCGCCATTGTGCAAAGCCCGATTGACTTGTTCGACGGTGAAGCCGATACCGACAAGGTAATCCAAACGGTGCGCCAGATAGAGCAACAGCGAAGCATGAAGGCCCGGCTGATTGTGGGCGACACGCTGGCCCGGTTGTCTGCTGGCGCGAACGAAAACGCCGGGCAGGATATGGGGCTGGTGGTGCGCCGCTTCGACCGCATCCGCACCGAAACCGGGGCGCACTTCGCGCTGATTC
>JBKJOH010000231.1:0-14951 GCA_046593295.1 Polaromonas sp.
TCTCGCGTGAACGTTCCCCCTACATCGTGGAGGGCATTCACTGGGGTGCGGTGGTTGCTTCGCTCTGGACGGCCTTGCAGTTCTGGGTCGATTTCACCTATTTCCCGCAAGGCCCCAATCCCGCGTCGACCTTCGTCAATCGAAATTTCTTTGCTGAGTTTGTCGTTTGTACTTTGCCGTTTACTTTGTATTTGCTGGCGCAGGCCAAAAGTTCGGCACGCGTGACCATCATGGCCTTCACGTTGGGCTTCAACATTATTGCGTTGATGATGACCGGTACCCGTGGAGCCCTGACGGCTATGTGGATTTTGGTGGGCATCGTGTTTCCCGTGATTTTGTTTCTGTACCGCAGGCAGTTCCGGTTTATGAGCTGGGACAGTGGCAAACGGATTCTGGCCTGCGGCGTGCTGCTGGCGACCATTGGTACGCTGGGTATCATCAAGTCGGGTAATCCGAAAGTCATCGCCGACAGGGCGCACTACGGTAACGTCACTACGGCGTTTGACATGGCGTTTGCCAGGACGGCCTCCATCTCGACTTCAGACGGCTCATTTGGCATCCGCATGATCATGTGGAAGGCGACCGGCCGCATTATTCAGGAAAAGCCCTGGACCGGCGTGGGTGCAGGAGCCTGGGAAGTCATGGCGCCAATTCACCAGGCAGAAGGCTCGCAACTGGAAACTGATTATTACGTTCACAACGAAATACTCCAGTTGCTGGCCGAATACGGGCTGACAGGCCTGCTATTTCTTATCGCTTTGATCGCCTATTTGGCGTTTGCTGCCTGGAAAACACTTCGAAATCGCTCGCCCGAGGGCATGGCAGAAGCCCCCATACGGGCCATTTCACTGGCTGCTTTACTGGCTTTCCTAGTGATTAGCAATATCGGGTTTCCGTGGCGACTGGCCAGTACCGGCTGCATCTTTGCATTGAGCCTGGCATTGCTGGGAGCTTCCGATGCGCGGCTTCAGATTCGTGGTGCCGCCGCAGCAACGCGTCTGTCATGGAAACCTGCGTACTCCCAAATCATGGCGGTGTTCATGATTTTCTGTCTGGCATTGACGGCCTACATCAGCCAGCAATCTGCGGCTGTTGAGCAAAAGATTGTCAGGGCCGTCAAGCTCTCGATGGCTGTGTCGCAATCGAAGGACTACAACAACCCGAAATGGGACAAAACCAAGAAGGAAATCCTGACGCTCACCAAAGAGGCGGTTGACATCAACATCCATTACCGCAAGATCACGCCCATGGTTGCAGACGAGCTCGCCAAGTGGGGGGACTGGAAAAATGCTGTCTGGGTATGGGAATCCGTGGTGATATCCCGGCCCTACGTGGTGGCCATGATGTCCAACATTGCGCGTGGTTATGCGCAGATCGGTAACAACGAGAAGGCATTGGAATTTTTAGCGCGCTGTGAAAAACTACAACCCAAGGCATCGTCAGTTCGCTCGCTCAAAGTGATCCTGTTGAGCCGCACGGGCAAGGAGCCGGAAGCTGCGCTGCTGGCCAAACAGTCTCTTGAGGACGGTATTTACGACCTTGACCTTATCAATGCGGCTTACGTACTGGGTATGCGCAATGGTGACTTTGACATGGCCATTAAAAGTCTGGAAATACGGGAAAAAGCCTGGCCGGACCTGCAGACGGACTCGCTCATCAAGCTGGGCAGCATCTACACCAGCCAGCGAAAAGACGATGCCAAGGCATTGGCTTCTTACAAGGCAGCGCTTGATATAGCCCCGCCCACTGAAAAAGAAGCCGTGCGTAAACAGATTCCTCCAGCCTACCTCGCCAGGCTGTAAGCCGTCTTCACGGCATCAGGCCCTCAGGGCAAAGTCCCGGTTGATGGCCATTGCAGCGTCAACCGGGTGCTTGCGGCAGCAGCAGCTGATTGAAGATGCGTCTTTTCCTCGACTCGTAAAGTCCATCTCATCTGGCTTTGCTCGCCAGCTTGTGGCGTGGCTACCAGAACGGTGCTGCAACGTGTGCCGTAGCCCCTTTCTGGCGAGTCTACATAGGCGCTTGACAAGGCTTTTTCCAGCTCACTTGGCACGCCCGTAGGGTTTTTGGGGTCAGAGTCCAAATTCATCGTGCCCTTGGGGTTATTGGGGTCAGACACCAATAACCCTTTAGATATCTTCAAGTAAGGGGTAGGGCAGGGCACGCAAGGTGAGCGCTGCGCCGCCAGCGCTTCCCAGCGTTAACCTGCCATTGTCAGAGTCACGCGCCGCAGCCGTCTGCATCGACACAATGGCATCAAAGCCGCTTTCAGGATGTGCGGCGCAGGCTGCCACCATGCCGCAAGGCTGCTCGGTGTCCAGTAGGTGAAAAACCTCCTGGCCAATCGTCATCGCGGCATCGCCGTGTACCAGATAAGCCCGGCGTTTCAGCGTGCCACGAAACTGGCTGCGCGCCACAATTTCCTGCCCGGGGTAGCAACCCTTCTTGAAGTTGACACCGCCTACCGACTCGTAATTGAGCATTTGCGGCACGAAAGCCTCAAAAACCGGCTGCGTGATCATCGCTATGCCGGACTGTACCTCCAGCCATTCCCAGATGCCAGGCGCGAGCGTTACACCGCCAGGTGGCGGGGTTGCGGCTGGCGCGCACCATAAAGCCCGTTCAAAACCCGCTCCAGGGTACAAAAACACCAGGTTTTTACCCTCAAAATCGAGTTTTGACCAATGAATACGGGGGTTACCAGCTATTGATTCAATAGCATCTATGGCCGAGCCAACCAGGCCAAAGAGTGAAAAATCAGCGCTGGCATCAAGCAGTTTGACCTTGGCACGCAGCACAAACATGGACAGCCGCTTGATCGTCTGCTGCAAAATATCGGCGCTGCAAACCATCAAAATCTCGTGCTCGCTGCGTTTGAACACCACAAAGCTCGCCTGCATACGACCCTTGTTGTTGCAAAACGCAGCCAGATGCGCTTCGTTCAGGCCCATGAGCGCCACGTCTTGCGTCAGCTGCCCCTGTAAAAATTTAATAGCATCCTCACCCTCTGCGCGAATCACGCCCAGGTGTTTGAGTGCTGCAACGCCCGACAAGTTAGTAGTCAATGTGTTCATAGCCTGAATTATCATGGGATGTCTGTTTTAGCAAGAAGGTCGTTGAGTTTGCGCCGCTTATTTACAAGCTTTTGTCTGTTGGTATTTGTTGTTGCCCTGCTGGCCATCGCTGGCGGCCTGTGGTGGCTGCACGAGCCCATGCTACTGAAGCTGCCACCCGGTGCGCAGGTGCTTGACCTTGAAATTGAGCCTGGCACCCGCGCCATGACGGTTGCAGAATTGATCGTTGCCAGCGGGGCAGATGTGCCGGTGTCGCTTCTGAAAACCTGGTTTCGGGTATCTGGTCAGGCCCGGCAAATCAGGGCCGGCAGCTACGAAATCACCCCCGACACCACGCCGCGTCGCTTGCTCAGTATGCTGGTGCGTGGCGAAGAAGCCCTAAAAAGCGTCACCATCGTCGAGGGCTGGAATTTCAGCCAAGTACGTGCTGCGCTACAAAAAGCAGAGCAGCTCACGCCTGATTCCGTTGGGCTACAGCCCGATTTAATTATGGAAAAACTCGGAAAACCGGGCATCCATGCCGAGGGGCGCTTTTTCCCCGACACCTACACCTATGCGAAGGGTGCCAGCGATATGGCGGTGCTCAAGCGTGCAGCCCGCGCCATGGACAAACGCACCGAGGCCGCATGGGCACTGCGCAGCATGAATACGCCACTGCAAACGCCAGAACAGGCCTTGATCCTCGCCAGCATTGTTGAAAAAGAAACTGGCAAGCCCAGTGACAGGGCACAGATTGCAGGGGTCTTTATCAACCGGCTGCGCATAGGTATGCCGCTACAGACCGACCCCACAGTTATTTATGGCATGGGAGATAAATTTGACGGTAACCTGCGCAAGCGCGATCTGCAACTTGATACGCCCTACAACACCTACACCCGTGGTGGACTGCCGCCCACGCCGATAGCCATGCCTGGCAAGGCAGCGTTGCTGGCCGCAGTGCAACCAGCACCCACAACGGCTTTGTACTTTGTGGCCAGGGGCGACGGCAGCAGCCAGTTCAGCACCAGCTTGGATGAGCACAACCGCGCCGTCAACAAGTACATAAGAAATCGATAGACATGGCCCCCACGCTCTCCACTGCAAATTCTGGCCTCTTCATCAGCTTCGAAGGTATAGACGGCGCGGGTAAATCCACGCACATCGCCGCGCTGGCCGAAGCCCTACGCGCTGTAGGCCGCACGGTGACGCTGACCCGTGAGCCCGGCGGAACACCGCTGGCCGAAAAGCTGCGCTCCATGGTACTTAGCGACGCGATGGATGCCCTGACTGAATCACTTTTGATATTTGCCGCCCGGCGCGACCACCTCACCCGCATCATCGCGCCTGCGCTAGCGCGTGGCGAGGTGGTGTTGTGCGACCGGTTTACCGATGCCACGTTTGCCTACCAGGGTGGTGGCCGGGGATTTGATTTGGCGGTACTCAAGACGCTTGAGAAATGGGTTCAGGGGACATGGGTGCAGGGGACATCTGCAAATCAGCACATCATTCAGCCAGACCTCACCATCTGGTTTGACCTTGTACCGGAAGACGCCGCAAAACGCCTGGCTGGTGCGCGAGTGCCTGACAAATTTGAAGCCCAGCCCGTCGAGTTTTTTCGCCGTGTAGCCCAGGGTTACGCAGACCGCCTTAAAGCAGACCCGCAGCGCTTTGCCCGTATTGATTCAGGGCAGGGCCGCGAAGCCGTGTGGAGCGACGTGAAGCAGGTGTGTGTGGGTCGAGGCTGGCTGCCATGAGCCATGTGGATAGTTTGGCCCCCTGGCTGCAAACCCAGCTTAAAAGCCTGCTGGAGCAGCGCGGCCATGCCTGGTTGTTAAATGGCCCTTCCGGCCTTGGCCAGTTTGAGCTCGCCCTGGCCCTGGCACGTGCCTGGTTGTGCGACAACCCGCTACCCGAGGGCGCATGTGGTGTTTGCCCAAGCTGTCACGCGGTCGATGTGCATACCCATGCCGACCTGTGCATGCTGCTGCCAGAGACCTTGTCACTGTCGCTTGGCTGGCCGTTAGATGAGAAAACCCAGGACGAACTGGACAGCAAAAAACGTAAGCCGAGTAAAGAAATCAAGGTCGATGCGGCTCGCGAGGCGGTGTCCTTCACGCAGTTCACCCGCTCGCGCGGCACTACCAAGGTGGTGCTGGTTTTTCCGGCGGAACGCATGAACGGCATTACCGCTAACACTCTGCTCAAAACACTTGAAGAGCCGCCTGGTGCGGTCAAATTCATACTCGCCACCGAAGCCGCCCATCAACTGCTGCCAACCATACGCAGTCGCTGCCTCGGGCATACCATGCACTGGCCCGACTTTGATGAGGCCCTGGCCTGGTTGCAGTCCATGAGCCATCCGTCATTAGCTGAAAAACAGCAGCCTGGGGCCGATGAAAAAAGGTCTGCCAAGCCCGTCAAAGTACCCGATGCCAAAGATATCGCCACGCTCTTGACAGCCGCTGGCGGACGCCCTGCTGATGCGCTGGCATGGGTACAGGGCGGGCAGGCCCGGGAAGTGGCACAGGGGTGGCAGGCCCTGCCCAAGGCGATGGCGCGCGGCGATGCCGCTGCGCTGACCGACCTCGGGCCTGCTCAGGCAGTTGATGCCTTGCAGAAGCTTTGCCACGACGTGTGGGCCGTGAAGGTAGGTAGCCAGCCGCGTTTTTTCAGCCTGGGCGATTTGCCGTCATCAGCCAGGGTTAAAACGGGCTTGCATGCCCTCAGCACATGGTCAAAAGAGCTTGCTGCCACCGCACGTACGGTTGAGCATCCCTACAACCCGGGGCTGATGCTTGAATCTCTGGCCAGTCGCGCCAAAATCGTGCTCGCGGGGTTATTGGCGTCTGACTCCAAAAACCCCCTAAACTAGCAGCATGGCCACCACCACTCCCGCAGCCACTTCTCCCATCGCACCCGGTACTGCCGCTAGGCCCAGCGTCGTGCAACTGGCCATCAAGGAAAAAGCGGCGCTTTATGCGGCCTACATTCCCCTGTTCAAGGAGGGTGGCATCTTTATCCCGACCACCCGTGAGCATCAATTGGGTGCCAATGTCTATGTGCTGCTGACACTGCCCGAAGACACCCAGCGCTACCCGGTTGCAGGCAAGGTCGCCTGGGTTACGCCAGCCAAAGCGGCAGGCAACCGCACCCAGGGTGTCGGTGTGCGCTTTCCGAACGACGAAAAATCGCGCTTCCTCAAGCTCAAGATTGAGGAAATTTTGGGCGCACACCTGGCTTCTGACCGACCTACGCAGACCATCTGAAGCTGCCAACGGAAGGTTTTCCAGACCACTTTTTATTTTCAGCCCTATGTTCACCGACTCACACTGTCACTTAAGCTTTCCCGAGCTAAAAGCCCAACTCCCGCAGATTCGTCAAGCCATGGCTGACGCAAAAGTTGACAGGGCGCTTTGCATCTGCACGACGCTTGAAGAGTTTGAAGAGGTTCATGCGCTGGCCACTACGTATGACAATTTCTGGTGCAGTGTTGGCGTACACCCCGACAACGAAGACGTATTGGAACCCGATGTCGCAGGTCTGGTGCAAAGAGCGGGTCTGCCTAGGGTGGTGGGCATCGGCGAAACCGGCCTTGATTACTTCCGCCTCGGGGAGCGCACCGTGCTCGACATGGAATGGCAGCGCGAACGCTTTCGCGTACATATTCGCGCCGCACGCCAAATTGGCAAACCCCTCATCATTCACACACGAAGCGCTTCAGACGATACCCTGGCCATCCTGAAGGAAGAGGGCGAGGGCGCTCAGTCTGAAAGCCGTGCTGGCGGGGTTTTTCACTGTTTTACAGAAACTGAGGCGGTTGCCCGGGCCGCCCTTGATCTGGGGTTTTACATCTCTTTTTCAGGCATCCTGACCTTCAAAACTGCGGCAGATTTACGGGAAGTGGCCAAATTTGTCCCTATCGACCGTATTCTGATCGAGACAGACAGCCCTTATCTGGCACCGGTTCCATACCGTGGAAAAACCAACAATCCGTCTTATGTGCCTTACGTGGCCAAACTGATAGCCGAGATCAGGCAGCAAAGCCTTGAAACCATTGCCAGCGCGACGAGTCTGAACTTCGAGCAGGTTTTCAAAGCTGTCAAGGGATGAAAAACAACTTCATAAATTACTTTAAGAAAAGTATTATTAGCTTTGTTTTAATTGGATTTAATGTTTCGCAAGCCGGGTCTTTTGATGATTTTTTCAAAGCCATCAAAATGGACGATGCCAAGGCTGTCCAACAGTTGCTTGCGCGTGGCTTTGATGCCAACACCATAGATCAGACTGGCCAGACCGGCCTGATTATGGCCATCCGAGAGCCTTCACCCAAGGTGGCCAGCGTGCTGGTCGATTCGCCCAAGATAGACCTGAATGCGCTCAATACCCAGGGCGAAAGCCCACTGATGCTCGCCGCCCTGAAGGGGCAACTGGAACTGGCAGACCGGATGGTTAAAAAGGGGGCCGATGTCAATAAAACCGGCTGGACTCCGTTGCACTACGCAGCCACCACCGGTCAGCTCGCCGTCATACGCCTGCTGATCGAAAACCACGCCTACATAGATGCCGAATCACCAAACGGCAGCACGCCATTGATGCTGGCCAGCATGTATGGCACGCCAGAGGCGGTCAAACTGCTGCTCGATGAAGGTGCTGATCCAGCACTGAAAAACCAGCAAGGCCTGACAGCGCTGCAATTTGCACAGCGCGCCAGCCGACCCGATGCGGCGGAGTTGATCACAAAGTCTATCAGGGCCAAGCGTCCGCCTGGGCAATGGTGACTGTATTTTAATATTCCACGATGTATAGGACATTTGGTACCTGTTTTATAGTGCAGTTTCTGCATTAGTGGGGTAAATTTTTTTCAAGGCTTAAAGGGGGAGGTTTTCCAAGGCGCGAACGGGCGCCAAGGAAGGCGCACCGCCGCAGCCGCGTCTAATGCCCCGAGAGCACGAACGCCGTTTAAATCGCAGTCCGTACCGCTTTGCTCCATGGGGCCGCGCCCCATACCCCGCGCATACCCGTTTTCAGGGTGCGTTATGGATACTTCGGGGTGCTCTGTGGCCGTGGCTTGGAGCCTCTGGAGCCTGAAGAAGCGGACAGATCGGCGTGACAGGCTCATCTGCTGGCCCTCCAGTGGTACAGGCGCATGACCAAGGCGCAGCCCTCTAACGGGCAACGCCTGAGCCTGTGGGGTAGCCAGCGCGGGCCATGGTTGGCCAGCTTCACCGACCAATTGACCGCACCGGGTAGCCAGGACGGCAGCGCAGCCGTTAGCGCCGCGACTTCATGGGGCAAGGCTTGGCGGCTCATGCAGCCTCCTTGCCAGCTTCAAAGCCGTCAGAGTTTGCGGGCTTGTCGCTCAAGCCGGGTGATTTCCCGGCGCTGGGCCTTGGAGAGCTTGGCAAGGCCGGGCTGTGGGGGTTGACCCACTGGAGCCGGACGGCCAGCGGCGTTAGCCTCACGTCCGGCAAGGCCGGGCTTGCTGTTTGCAGGGCTTGAGGTGGCTGTTTGGGTAGCTGGGATACCTTGGGGTGCTTGGGCCTCTGGCTGCTCGGGTTGCCGAAGGTAGGCATCGAGGGCAACACAGAGCAGGGCGTTAAGGCTGATTCCGAGGCGTGTACAGCGTTCTCGGGCATCGGCATCGAGAGCAGCGGGAAGTCTGAGATTGTAGGCCATGGCGCTATTATGGCCCCATTTTGGCCCCATGTGTTAGAGCATCCTGTATGACTTGTTGATACTGAGACAAGCCCAGCATCCGGCACGCTGCCTGCGGCAGCGAGGCCGGACTGCTCGACCGTGTGCAGTTCTGCCAGTTTCTCGAACTTTTGCCGCTGGTAGAGTTCGGTAAAACCATGCGCCCGGCGTACCAGCTGCGACCACCAGGCGCTATCGTTGCCGGATATGGTGCGACCCTCCGGCGTGATGAGTTGGCCCCGGCTAAAGCTCCAGCCCGCCCAAGACTGGCCCGGCAGTTCCCGGTAACGCAGGAGCCGCAGCAGCTTGTAAGCCATCACCGGAATCTGATGTTTGCCAGAATTCCAGTTATGTACGGTGCGCAGCGAGACGTGCAGCATCTTCGCCGCCTGAGCGGGTTTGAGACCCAAATCGGCGAGCATGCAACGGAAGCGCTTTGCAAGCTCCATGCGGTCTGCAAGGCATTGGCGACCCCTTCTAGGGTCAGTATTAATATTCCACGATGTATATTATGTTAAGTAATATTTAAACGTAGAGTTCCCAAGCATCCGGGTCGTGTTCCGCCCTGCGCATGACACCCAAGCTCGACTCTGGCATCAAGACCCGCAAGGTCGCTGAAGGTGAAATCTCCGAGGCCTTCATGGCTGCCATGGCACAGCATAGGCATTCGGATCGGGCCAATGTGGATGCAGTGCCAGCGTGAGGATGCTATTTATTTAGTAGCTGGTCACGCCCGTATTTATTGGCTTTCGGCCATTTTTAGCGCTTTAAAATAATTTTTTTGAGCTTCAAAATCAGTTTTCAGACTTTTCAAGGCTGCAAGGTTGACTGGTGCGCCATGTTGGCCGGCTTCATCTGTAGTGGCCTGTAAGCTACTGCCGCCCAAGCGTCCGACATATCGCGGTAGCGGCTGGAGAAGACTAGCCCGCTCTGCCCGGTCTGGTAGATGAACTGCGAGTTTTCAAGATCGGCCAGGTCGTATACCGTGCGCAGTGAGGCGGCGTGGCGGTTGGCAAACGGGGCTTTCTCGTCGTTGGGCCAGTACTGGCCGACGTTGATGGTGAACGTATCGCCGCCGGTGGGAATCTTCACATCAAAAAACCGGGCCAGCAGGGGTACATTGCCGAATGGTTTGTGGGCTGACAGTGCCGGGTGTGCCCTGCCCCATATCCACTTCGCGATGTCTGCGCCGTGTTTAGCATCGAGGCGTTTGAGCGCTTTTTCAAGCGCCGCGCTTGATGCGGCTGCACAACCATTCGTACCACACCAGTCCTTGTCGTCACGCTCCAGCAGGCCTTCGACCGTAGCCCTGAAATCGCGTTTGCCGTAGAGCGATTTGAAAAGCTCTGCACCGATTTTTTCGCCCACCACGCTGCGCGTCAACTCGTCTGCCCAGCTTGCAAAAATCAGTGGTGCAGCCTGGTCTGCCCGCATCACGCCGTCAAAGCCCTGCATGGCGCGCTGCACCTGCTCGGCCTGCGGGCCAGCTTGCGCGGACGACAGTTGCGACACTGACTTTTGCAGAAACGGCAGCAACTTGAGGGTAGCTGGTGAGAGCTGGTCGGCCTGCATTTTTTGCATGGTTGCGGCATCATGCTTTGCACCGTTTTTGAGGGTAACTGCCAGCATCTGCTCAATGCGGTCGTGGCGGTACGGTACTGTCCAGTCCTGCCCGATGAAGTACGGGTAGCCCGGCGGCGTGATGCGCTGGTTGGCTGTGGCCAGATAGCCCTTGGCCTCAATCGCGGACTGGCCTGCCTGCGGGGCCTGCTCGTAGGGCACCCAGCCAGCCCAGTCGTAGCGCGCGTCCCAGCCGGGTGATGGGGCGATGCCGAGTATGTCGTTGTCTGGTTTGCGCAGTGGGATTTTGCCTGCGGCTTTAAAGCCCACTTTTCCCTGCACATCAGCCGCGACCACGCTTTGTGTGGGCGAGTGGTACAGCGCAAACGCGGCAAACAATTCATCGAGCGATTGGGCTTGGTTGACTCGCAAGCTCGCCAGCAAGGTTTGGTTGTCGGCATCGAGTGCGGCCCAGCGCAACGCGATGACGTACTTGCTGGTGTCCAGCAGTTCTTGGTGCGACTTTTGTACATCGCTTAACACCGGGCCGTGGCGGCTTTCGCGTACCAGCAGGTTGACATCTGGCTGGCCTTTGACTTTGATGGCCTCAGCGCGGGTTTTGAAGTCGGCCCAAGCGCTGTCTTTTCCTTGCGAAGGTACACGATACTGCTTGGGGTTGGCGGGGTTGATCTGCTCCAGGTACAGGTCTTGAACATCAGGGCCGGTATTGGTGAAAGTCCAGGCGACGTTTGCGGTGCGGCCCAACACCACGAAGGGCAAGCCGGGCAAGGTTGCGCCTATGGCATTCAGCCCTGGTGCCTCAAGATGCGCAAAGTACCAGATGGCGGGGGCCGACAAACCCAGGTGCGGGTCATTGGCCAGCAGGGGCTTGCCGCTGCGGGTAGCGCTGCCGGGTACAACCCAGTTGTTGGAGCCTTTACCGCCCTCAAAGCCCAGATTGGATGACCAATCATTGATGTCAGCGCCTAAAACCAGCATTTCAGCCTCTTTTTGACCCTCTAAAATAACTGTAATGCCCTGTTTATGGGCGTGACCAGCTATTAAATTTGTAGCGCCTCCTGGCTCGGTGCTGGTGCCTTTTCCAGACGTTCTTTCGACTGGCTTGCGGTAAATGCCCAGGTCTGCATAGAGCTTTGCAAAGTCAACTCTGGAGGCCGGCTGCTCGCCAGGGTATGGCGGAAACAACTGCCACAGTTGCTCGGTCTTCATGGTTTTGGCCGTTGCGAGCCGGGCGAATTCAGTGCCCCAGTTGCCGCCCAGATCGAGCGCCATCATCAGCGCCCAGCCCACGCTGTCTTGCGGGCTCCAGGATTTTGTAGAGTTACCACCAGGCCGGGTGCCGAGGATGTGAAATTCAGGCGGCAGTGTTTGTGATGAAGCGGCATGAAACGCATTAATGCCATCGCTGTAGCCTTGCAGCGCATCTTTTGCCTCCGGCGGCAAGCCCTGCCATTGGTGCTCTGCGGCCTGCATGATGCCGAGCGTGCGCATCAGCTTGTCGGTATCCAGCGTACTTGCCCCAAACACCTCGGACAACTCGCCATGCATCAGGCGGCGGTTGAACTCAAGTTGCCAGCCGCGCTCTTGTGCATGGACATAGCCCATGGCGTAAGCCGCGTCGCGGGCAGACTGCGCTTTGATGTGCGTCACATCAAAGCTGTCTCTGGCCACGCTGACGGGCACCTTCAGACCGGGCGCTTTCAGCTCGCCGTCAAGTGATGGAAAGGCGCGGTAAACATAAATGGCGGTGGCCACCATCGCCACACACAGCAGAGCCAGTAGCAAGCCCAATAGTCTTTTAAACCAGATCACGCTTGTATTCACGTTTGTGTATCCTGCGTTTTTGTTATGCGTACGAAGATCACGCGAGCGTGCCGCGCGCCTTGGGCGTTCTAGCGCCCGCGAGCCAGCGGGAATTTAAAACTGACCGTCGGCACCGTGAAGTCTTCAAACGGCGCGCCCAGCGCGATCTCGCCGCCTACCAACAGCACGCACTCCTGGCGGCGCAGCGCCACGATGGCATCGCTGCCGACAAACCGCACCCAGGTGCCGTAGCTGCTGATGTCTTCAAGGTAAAACTTGCCAGCGCGCCAGACGATTTTGGCGTGCAAACGCGACACCCTCGGGTCATTGACGACGAATTGCGCCTCGGCATCGCGGCCCAGATGAATCGGCAATTCAGCCGAGGTGAAAGAGGCCTCAACATCCAGCCATGACAGATCAATCGCGTCCATCTCGGCGGCCACTTTGCTGGCAAACGGCGAGGCATTCAAGGGGGCTGGTACGGTAAAAAAATCTGACAGCACTTCGCTTTGCCATTCAACCCGGTAGACCATGCAGGCCTCGTTGCGGCCACGAATGTCCATCGCCCCGAGGCTGCGCGAGCGTATCAGCGTATCGGGCGACAATTGGTTCACCACGGTGCCAGTGGCCAGAATCTGGTCCGGGCCAGACAGGTCAGACAGGCGGGAGGCAACATTGACAGCATCGCCAAAAAAATCGCCGTCTTGCTCTATCGCCTCACCGCGCGCCATGCCAATTTGCAAATGCATTTTGAGCTTGTCAGGCCAGGTCTTGATGCGCTCGGTGTGGATGATCTGCATCTCGGCCACGGCATCCACCGCATGGGCGTTCTCGGCAAACACCATCAGCACGCCGTCGCCCAGGTTTTTAACCACTTGGCCATGCTTTGCCACGCAGACCTTGCCCATCCACTGCGTCAAGCGGGTAATGGCCTTCGTTGCCTTGGCGTTGCCAAGGGACTCAAAAACACCGGTGCTCCCGGTGAGATCGGCAAAAACGACGGTAAATTCAGTCATGCAGGCAGTAGATTCGGTTTTGATGGTGTTTAGTGTATTCAGGCCGATGGCTTGAGCTGCAGTGACTTGAACTCCAGAAACTCCTCCAGCCCATAGACACCATTCTCGCGCCCATTGCCCGACTGTTTGTAGCCACCAAAGGGCGCACTGGCATTGAACGGGCCACCATTGATGTCAACCTGGCCAGTACGCATACGCCGCGCCACACTGATGGCTCTCTCGTCAGTGCCCGCCCAAACCGCGCCGCCAAGGCCGTAAATGGTGCTGTTGGCTATTCGCACGGCATCGTCCTCGTCTTGGTAGGGAATCACCACCAGCACCGGGCCAAAAATCTCTTCCCTAGCCAGCGTGTCGGTGGGTTTGATACCCAAAATAGTGGGCTGCACGAAGTAGCCTTTGTCAAACTTTGGCGACTCTGCGCCACCAGCAATCAGGTCTGCGCCCTCTTCAATGCCAGTCTTGATAAAGCCGAGCACGCGATCCCGCTGGTTGGCGCTAATGAGGGGGCCGAGTTTGCTGGTCTCATCCAGGCTGGGGCCAACGCTGAATTTGGCAATCGCTGCCCTAGCCAGCGCTTTGACTTCTTCATAGCGGCTGGCGGGCACCAGCATACGGGTGTGCGCCGAGCAGGTCTGGCCGCTGTTGAGCATACAGGCCCCCATGGTGCCCTTGACGGCCGCCTCAAAGTTGGCATCGTCCAGTATCACGCTGGCAGATTTGCCACCCAGCTCCAGCGCGATGCGTTTGACCGAGCTACTCGCCAGCTCGCTGACGCGCTTGCCTGCGCGGGTCGAGCCGGTAAAGCTCACCATGTCTACATCAGGGTGCGTGGCCAGTACCTCGCCCACCACCGGGCCCATACCGTTCACCAGATTGAAGACACCGGGCGGCAAGCCGGCTTGGTGAATGATCTCAGCCAAAATCATCGCGTTGACGGGGGCGATTTCACTTGGCTTGAGCACCACGGTGCAGCCAGCCACCAGTGCCGGTGCGATTTTCAGCGTGATCTGATTCAGCGGAAAGTTCCACGGCGTGATGCAGCCCACGACACCAATCGGCTCGCGCACGACGAGTGAATTGCCGACTTTTTTCTCCCATTCAAAGCTGCGTGCCAGCTTGGCAAAGTTGCCCCAATGCCAGGCCGGGCCAGCGACCTGTACGGCGCGCGCCATTTTGAGCGGCATGCCGACTTCACGGGCAATCGTCAGGGCCAGCTCGTCAGTCCTGGCCTTCACGCCAACGGCAATTTTGTCAAGGTAGGCGGCTCTGGTCTCTACCGGCAGGGCCGACCAGCCATTAAACGCTGCCCGTGCGGCGCGTACCGCAGCCTCTGCTTCCAGTGCCGTGCCTGCGGGGACGGTGGCCATCAGTTCCTCGGTACTGGAGTCGTAAACGGGCAGTGTCTCAGGCGATTGGGCCTTGACCCACTGGCCATTGATGTAGTGGGAGGGATAAATGGCGGTAGGAGGATTGGTAGAAGGGGTGGTAGCGGTGGTCATTTTCGAGGGGTTTTCCGGGAAAGGTGACAGGCGCACATGTTGCCTGACCAGGTTTTGTTATAAATAGTTAAACAGTGTTCAAAGATGAGAATCGACTTGACATTCAGTTACTAACTCCTTGATTCATATGTTGTTTTGTGTGTACGAATTCACGTCAACGCTCTTGTCCTACGAATCAAACCGGTATAATCTGACAAACATAAACCTAGCCAAGCGACTGTGAATTTATCTGGAAAAGTGCCATGCCCTCCCTCAGTTTACTCAACTCGTCTTTTATTCCCAAGTTCAGAAGCAGTTGTATGGCC
>JBKJOH010000313.1:0-5677 GCA_046593295.1 Polaromonas sp.
GCGCACTACACGCCGCGCGCCTACGTCGAGCGGCTGGTGCTGCCCACCGTGGTTGAGCCACTGCGTGCTGACTGGGCCAATGCCCAGGCCGCAGCGCTGGTGCTGGCCAATGAGGCAGCCAGCCTTTCAGGCAAAGCGCATGACGACAAAATGGCTGAGGCGCGGGCCGAGGTACGCCAGTTTCTCCACCAGCTTTGCACCGCGCGTGTGCTGGATCCGGCTTGCGGCAGCGGCAACTTTTTGTACGTGACGCTGGAGCATTTAAAGCGCCTTGAAGGCGAGGTTCTCAACCAGTTGGCCGACCTGGGCGAGACGCAAGACAAGCTGGGGTTTGAAAGTGAAACGGTGACGCCGCAGCAACTGCTGGGCATAGAGATCAACGAACGCGCCGCCGCGCTGGCCGAGCTGGTGCTGTGGATTGGCTACCTGCAATGGCACATTCGCACACGCGGCAACAAGGCCGTGGCCGAGCCTGTCGTGCATGACTACGGCAACATCGAACACCGTGATGCGGTGCTGGCGTGGGACGATACCGACTTGGCTTATGACGCGGATGGGCAGCTACTCAGCCGCTGGGATGGCAAGACTTGTCGGACGCACCCGGTCACCGGCGCACTGGTGCCTGATGAGGCCGCGCTGGTGCCGCAGTGGAAGTACCTGAAGCCCCGGCAAGCCCCATGGCCGCAAGCTGATTTCATTGTGGGCAACCCGCCGTTTATTGGGGCCAGCACCATGCGGGCCGCGCTGGGTAATGGCTATGTACAAGCCCTGCGCGGCGCATGGCCCGAGGTGCCTGAGAGTGCGGACTTTGTGATGCACTGGTGGGCACGCGCTGCGCAAACGGTGGGTACGGGTCGTGCCCGGCGCTTTGGGCTGATTACCACTAACAGCCTTCGCCAGACGTTTAATCGCCGTGTCGTGCAGGCCGCTTTGGGTGGTGGTGCAGTAGTAGGGGGCAGCGTATCGGGTACGGCCCCCGCCCTCATACGGACTCAAAAATCGGGCGGGGGCCGCACCCAATCCACTGCTGTCGCGGCAATGCCTTTGTCGCTTGTGTTTGCGATACCCGATCACCCTTGGGTTGATAGCGCCAGTGGTGCGGCTGTTCGAATAGCGATGACGGTAGTCAAATTGGGGTCGGATCCAAGCCCGCAGGGTGCAGGCTCAGACCCCAATTTGGCGGCTAATGTGCCAGGGCGTTTGCTCACCGTCACCAGCGAGAAAACTGGCGAAGAAGGTGAAGTAGCGGTTACGCTGGTCGAGCGTGTTGGAGAAATTCACGCAGACCTCAGCATAGGCGCAGACGTTGCATCAGCAGTGCCGTTGAAGGCCAATGCAAATATCTCGTCCCCCGGCGTTAAGTTGCACGGTGCGGGCTTCATCGTGACAAACGCAGAAGCTGTTGCGCTCGTTGTTGCCACAGCGCCGAATTTGGCGCGCTATGTTCGTGAGTATCGAAATGGCAGAGACTTAACTGACACGCCACGCGGTGTGAAAGTCATCGACCTTTTTGGATTGCAAGCTGACGAAGTGCGTTTGCAATTTCCGGCAATCTACCAACGCTTACTAGAGCGCGTGAAGCCAGAACGCGATCAAAATAACCGTGCAACTTACCGCGACAACTGGTGGATATTCGGTGAACCTAGAAGGGATTTACGACCTGCCCTCGCCAACCTCCCCCGCTACATCGCCACCGTCGAAACCGCCAAACACCGAACTTTCCAGTTCCTCGATGCCAGCATATTGCCCGACAACATGCTTATTGCCATTGCTAGCGCAGACGCATTCCATTTAGGCGTTCTGTCATCTCGCTCGCACGCCGCTTGGGCATGGGCAAATGGCGGATCTATTGGAATGTATATTGGCAACGTCCGCTACAACAAATCCCGCTGTTTCGAAACCTTCCCCTTCCCAGACGAAGACACAGGCCTCACCCCCGAACTGCGCCAGCGCATCGCCTTACTGGCCGAGCAAATCGACGCGCATCGCAAACACCAGCAGGCAGCGCACGCGGGGCTCACACTCACCGGCATGTACAACGTGCTTGAAGCCCTGCGCGAAGGCCGTGCGCTGACGGCCAAAGAAAAAGCCATTCACACCCAAGGCCTGGTCAGCGTGCTGAAAGACCTGCACGACGAGCTGGACGCTGCGGTACTGCAAGCCTATGGGCTGGATGCCAACACCAGCAACGACGCATTGCTCACGCACCTTGTAGCGCTCAACGCACAGCGCGCGGCAGAAGAAAAAGCCGGCCACATTCGCTGGCTGCGGCCGGCTTTTCAAAATCCGGCTGCCAATAAAGCGCTACAAAATCAGGAGCTACTAGCGCCCGTATCTATTGGGCTACAGGCCGAAATGGCACTCGACATCGAGCAAAAACCAGCCAAAAAAGGCGCAAAAGAGTCAACAACCCAAAATTGGCCAAGCGCCCTGCCCGACCAGGTGCGCGCAGTAGCCCAAGTGCTCGCCAGCCAGCCAGGCACCATGTCGGTAGCCGACATAGAAGCCCGCTTCAAAAGCCGAGGCGCATGGAAGAAAAGTTTGCCGCGTATCTTGGAAACGCTAGAAGCCCTGGGCCGTGCGCGGCGTGAAGGCGATGGCTGGCGTGCGCCATGAGTTCCGATAGCTTGCCAACACCGCAAGCAAGCCCTGATCGCTGGCTCAAGGTATGGGCAGAATCGACAACCGACGGGCTTTGGGACGTGCAAGGCCAAATGATTTTTAGCGATGATTTACCGTTAACTAAAGAAACGCACGAGGTAACACTTTTTCGGGTGGCCATCGGTTGAGTCATAGGCAAACCAGCCAAAATTCACATTGTCCGTGTTATTGCGAAAACGTTACTTTTTGAACCACGCCTTAAATCCTCCATAATTGCTGCTTTGCAACATATTTATAGAGAAAACGATGTCTACCAACACGCCATTCGAATCCGCCGTTAAAACCATGTTTGCTGATGCCGAGAAGTTCAATCCGGTTGCCGGATATTACACGGCGAAGGTTTTGATGGCCAACCTCAAGGAGTGGGGTGACCTTGCCCAAGCCCAAGCTCAAGCCTCACAAGCGGCTGCTGCTGAATCCGTCGAAGCCTTTGATGGCATCAAGGAGCCGCAAGCTGCCTTTGACGCACTGAAGGCCAATGCAGAAAAGGGTATTGCATTGGCCGTTAAGCACGTGAACGAAGCGACCGCCCTGAGCGTCGAGCAATTCAACGCCGGCGTGGATATGGTTCATGAGCATCATCCGGCACCTGAGGCTTTTGCCCAGGTCGGTCAAGGCTTGAAGGCAGCAGCTTCTTCGATTGAAAGCGCGATGGCCTCCACGTTTAAGGCTAGCGACGCTGCTCCAGTAGCTGCTGCAAAGAAGGTTCGTACAGCCTAAGGAAGTGTTCCGAGCTTCAGACGGGACTGCCTCCTTGAAGTTGTCGAGGTCCGAGGATCTTTTCGCGACAACTTGAATCGGAAGGCATCGATAGAGATTGACCCAGCCATTGCGCTGGGTTTTTTATGGGTGTAGCTGCAATGCCGTTTGTGAAGACTGAAGGCGCAGCGTCTGGTCTTTGTCGTCAAGCCCCGCTCGTGGAGACACCCCGTCGGAAATAGGCTGTCTTCACTAATGAGGCCAAGACTTGCCAACAAATCCACACCGATTTCCGGCTTTGCCCTATAATTGCTGCACTGCAACATTTTTTAAAAAGGCTCACATGTTTACCAATACACCATTCGAATCCGCCGCTAAAACCATGAAGGCTAACGCCGAGAAGTTCAACCCCGCAGCCGCTCAGGAAGCGCTCAAGCCTGTGATGGACAACCTCAAGGCATGGGGCGACTTGGCTCAGCAACAAGCACAAGTTGCGCAAGCTGCCGTTGCTGAAACGGTAGAAGCGTTCAAGAGCATCAAGGAGCCACAGGCCGCTTTTGAAGCACTGAAGGCATCTGCCGAAAACGCCTTGGCGATGGCCGCCAAGAATGTCAAGGATGCAACCGCCCTGAGCGTGGCGCAATTTAACGCCAGCGTGGACACCCTTGAAAAGAGCTCTCCTGCTCCTGAAGCCTTTGCCGGCGTTGCCAAGGGCATGAAAGCTGCTGCCTCAACCATGGAAAACGCTTTGGAATCAGCAATGAAGAACGGTGCCGCTGCGGCAAAGAAGGCACGTGCTGCCTAAGCTGGGAACTACCCGGCCATTGACCAGGTCGCCTCTTTGAGGCGGTCCTGGTCGGAGAGTTTTTCAGCAGCAATTTGCGACTGGGAATTCTCCAGATGATTGACCCGGCCGACGTGCCGGGTTTTTCGTTTGTGACGCAGCCTTGATGAAGCTTATGAGATGCCCGAGCAACCAACCTCAGTGAACATAACGCCTGTCGTATCAACAGCGTAGGGCATCGAACGCGGGGACAGCTTTTCAAAACCATCTGAACCCAACCACCAGCAAGACGCTACAAAATCAGGAGCTACTCACGCCGGTATCTATTGGGCTACAGGCCGAAATGGCACTCGAAATCGAGCAAAAACCAATCAAAAAAGGCGCCAAAGAACAAATCACACAAAATTGGCCAAGCGCCCTACCCGACCAGGTGCTCGCCAGCCAGGCGCGATGACAGTAGCCAACATAGAAGCCCACTTCAAAAGCCGGGGCGCATGGAAGAAAAGTTTGCCGCGCATTTTGGAAACGCTAGAAGCCCTGGGCCGTGCGCGGCGAGAGGGTGATGGCTGGCGGGGATCATGAGCGCCTAACATAAACAATATTGCTTAGTACAATAGACCATGAACAGCAAAGTATTCAAGCGCTGGCTCACGCAACAGGGTGCGACTTTCCAGCAAGCCAAAGGATCACATGTGAAGGTTTACCTCAACGGAAAGCAGTCGATCTTGCCCATGCACAACACGGATCTGAAAACCGGCACGCTGGAAGGTATTAAAAAGCAGCTCGGATTGAAATAAGGAACACACCATGTTTATGTACCCCATCACCCTCACGCCTAACGCCCACGACGGCGGCTTTGTGGTTACCTTTGTTGATATTCCTGAAGCCATTACCCAGGGCGACACCGAGGCTCAGGCGCTGGGCGCTGCCAAGGACGCGCTGGAATCAGCCCTGGACTTTTACTTTGAAGACAAACGCGCTGTGCCACCGCCTTCAAAGGCCAAGCGCGGCCAGCATGTGGTCGAACTTGCGGCCAGTTTGTCGGCCAAAGTGCTGTTGCTTAATGAGATGTTGACGCAAAATGTACGGCCTGCAGAACTGGCACGCCGCCTGAACACTAGCCCCCAGGAAGTCAACCGTTTGACCAACGTCAAGCACACCACCCGCATCGACGGTATTGCGGCTGCGCTGCAAGCTTTGGGCAAACACCTGGACATGCGGGTAGTTTGAGAGCCTCTCCAGCTGGCCATGTGGGCGGTGCCCACCCTACTTGCGCTACGCAAGTTTGCCGTAGGGTGGGCACTGCCCACGTCTTGCTTGAGAAAAAAACGGACACCACCAAAAACAAAAAATGTCAACTTACAGACGATCAGGCACCGCAGGTGCTACCTATTTTTTTACCGTAGTTACTCACCAACGCCGGCCATTTCTGTGCGATCCAGATATACGCGCGGCTTTGCGACTTGCCATAAACCACACGCGACAAACGCTCCCTTTCACCATCGATGCATGGGTCTTGTTGCCCGACCACAT
>JBKJOH010000122.1:0-4243 GCA_046593295.1 Polaromonas sp.
GCCTCCCATCAAAAGCCTGATCGCCTGGGCACTTGCATTGAAGGCAATCTCAAGTTCACGGACGGCCTGCGGATTGACGGCGAAGTTATTGGCGATATTTCCGCCAACGAGGGCAGCTCCAGCATCCTGGTGATCAGCGAATCTGCCACCGTGACCGGGCGTATTTTTGCCGACCACGTCATCGTTAATGGCCGTGTGATGGGGCCTGTTCATGCCTCCGAACTGCTGGAATTGCAGCCAAAAGCCAAGATTGCGGGTGACGTGTCTTACAAGGCCCTTGAAATGCACCAGGGTGCCGTCATCTTTGGACAGTTAAGGCCGACCAGCCAGGATGCAGAAGAAAAGCCTATTCTGAAGCTGGCCGCAAACAACATTTGATGCCCAACCTGAATCATCACGATAGTGAGCGTTAACATTTTCTGGGCGTACTGAAGACGCGCTGTAGTTGTGGTTGATCGACTTGCTGTACCATGTGCAGTCGAGCTTTGAACGCTTGCTGAATCGCTTTAAGTTTACTGGAGTCCACCATGAGTGCCGTTGCTGAAAATATCCAGACCGAAATGCCCGCCCCGTTTGTCTTTTCCGACAGCGCTGCCAGCAAGGTTGCAGAGCTGATTGCCGAAGAAGGCAATCCCGACCTGAAGCTGCGCGTTTTTGTGCAGGGCGGCGGCTGCTCCGGCTTCTCCTACGGATTCACGTTTGACGAAGTCACCAACGAAGATGACACGACCATGACCAAAAACGGTGTGTCGCTGCTGATTGATGCGATGAGCTACCAGTACCTGGTTGGCGCTGAAATCGACTACAAAGACGACCTCGAAGGCGCACAGTTTGTGATCAAAAATCCAAATGCCACCAGCACTTGCGGCTGTGGCTCCAGCTTCTCGGCCTGATTTTTCGATCTGATCTTCAAATTAAAAAACCGCCCAGACGATAAGTTTGGGCGGTTTTTTTGTGCGTGCGTCAAAGACTAGGCGGGATAAATCGCCCCTAGCACCCGCAGCCCTCTGGCCCCGGTAACGCCGGGCAAGTTGCCCGCTTCGCACCGCACAGTCCGGCGCGCAAGCCATGCAAATGCAGCCGCTTCAACCTGCATGGCGCCTAAGCCATGCGCATCCGACGTGCTGACGCGAACACCGGCAAGGCCAGCCTTTAAACGCTCCAGCAAATAGCGGTTAAACGCACCACCACCACAGATAATTAATTGCTTGCTATCTTTTGCATAGCTGGTTACGCCGGCAATACAAGCGCTGGCAGTGAATTCAGTCAATGTGTTCTGGATATCTTCAGGGCGTTCGCTGGCTTCACTGGCTTCATTGGAGAATGCGGCCAGTTTTGTGGCCAGCCATTGCAGGCTGAACAAATCCCGACCAGTGCTTTTGGGTGGCGGCTTGGAAAAGTAGGGCTCATCCAACAAGCTGGCCAGCAGCACGGGTAGCAGCTTACCGCTGGCAGCCCAGGCCCCGCCCGCATCAAAGGGCTGGCCGGTGTGTTGCTGGCACCACGCATCCATCAGCGCGTTGCCGGGGCCGCAGTCAAAGCCCGTTACGGCGGTGGCATTGACGCCCTTGGGTGGCAGCACGCTCAGGTTGGAAATACCGCCTATGTTGAGTACGGCCACAGCGTGGTCTGATCCGCCAAATATGCTTTGATGGAATGCCGGTACCAGCGGTGCGCCTTGACCGCCTGCTGCGATGTCGCGGCTGCGAAAATCTGCCACTACATCAATGTCGGTCAACTCGGCCAGCAAAGCGGGGTTGTTTAATTGCAGTGTGTAGCCTGCACCCTGTGGATCGCTCGAAGTTCTCTGTGGCTGGTGGCGAACCGTTTGGCCGTGCGCACCAATCGCTTTGATGTTTGATTTTGAAATGCCTTGCGCTGCTGCCTGGTTGAGCAGGTCAAGAACCACCTGTGCATAAATTGCCGCTATGGTGTTGCCGGCAACTGCGGCGCGGTGCAATTCGTTGGGGCCAGGGGAGTTAAGCGCCAGTAATTCGGCCCGAAAGCCAGCGCTAAACGGCCTGCTTGCAAAGGCCGTAACTTTGAGTTTTACATCTGAAAAATCAACCAGAACACCGTCTGCACCATCGAGTGAAGTGCCGGACATCAGGCCGATGTAGTACTCGCTCATTCTGGCAGTGCAAATTGGCTACTCTGCCCTTGTCTGGCCAATCGTTGCAGCTGCTTGCAATTCAGTTGTAACCACCGCAGCCAGTTGCCTGAACAGTGGCAATGCGGCTGTCGAAACCGGAATCGTCTCGCTTTGCTTGGCAATGGTCATCGGGTCTTGCTGTGTGCCATTGACGCGAAACTCAAAATGCAGATGCGGGCCGGTCGCCCAGCCGGTGGAGCCAACCAGACCGACCGTCTGGCCCTGGCTGACATTTTGGCCACGCTGCACCGAGATTTTGCTCAGGTGCGCATACACCGTTTCGTGGCCGTTGCGGTGCCTGACGAACACGACGTTGCCATAACCGTTTTGGCTACCTGCAAATTCAACCACACCATCGCCCACGGTACGGGCCGGCGTTCCGGTAGCTGCGGCAAAGTCGGTGCCCAGATGCGCGCGCCATTTTTGCAGAATCGGGTGAAAGCGCATTGAAAAACCGCTGCTGATGCGCGAGAACTCGACTGGCGAGCTGAGGTAGGCACGGCGCAGGCTCTGGCCGTCCAGCGTGTAGTAACCGCCCTTGTTGGCAGCACCGCTGGCGTCCTTGCCCGGAGGCTGGAACCACATGGCTTGAAAAGCCTTGCCCGCGTTGACGAATTCTGCCGACAGCACACGGCCGGAGCGCAATGCCTCGCCATCGGCTTCCAGTGTTTCATAGACCACGTTAAAGCGGTCACCCTTGCGCAGGGCACGCCGGAAATCAATGTCGCTTGAGAAAATTTCTGCCACCTGTACGGCCACGCGATCCGGAATGCGCGCTTCATCAGTTGCGGCAAACAGCGATGTTTGGATGTTTCCGCTGGCCAGGCGGGATGTGGCAACGTAAGGCGCGGTCTCCACGCGGGAAGTCCAGCCGGCTTCGTTACGCTCCACCACCAGCCGCTTGAACAGCACATCGTCATCGGTGGGCCAGCGCATACTGAGTTTGAGCAACTGCTGGCTGTCGCTGGCTTCAGCCGTGACATTTTTGCCAGGGCGGCCAGCGAGTACCACGCGCGCATTGGCATCGCTGCGCAAAAAGGCGGCAGCAGCTGCATCATTGATGTTCAGGCGTTTGAGCAGTGCATCGAAGGTGTCGCTGCTGCGAGTGCTTTCGGTGCGGAAAAGCTTGAAGCGAAAGTCTGCAAGTGCCTCGGTTTGTGTCTGCGTTGGCAGAGCTTGCACGGCCTCCAGTACCTCGCGGACTGGCAAGTTGGATGCGTCGGGTGCCAGAGGCACAACACCGAACGCCGTCACGCCTGTCCCTAGCAACAATACTGCCAGGCTGGTAGCGACCCGTTTCGGGTGGCGGCTCAGGCTTTGAGCAAGGGATGAAGGCACGCGGGAAAGAACTTGAAAAACAGTTATCAGGCTCAAAACAAACTTCCAGCAAAATTTCCATATTCACATCGGCAATTTGCGGGCCACTAAAATGGCGGGCTAATGCAGGAGAGGGGCCATTATATCTGTAGGACACCAGCCCTACAACCCGATTGATGCCAGCCCGACATGTGAAAAACCCTTATGAATCAACCACTTGTTACAAATTACCCCGTGACTGACCGTGTAAAGACGGCTTTGGCCGTGTCACTGCGCGGCTGCGAGGAGTTAATCCCCCAAGACGAGTGGGTCAAAAAGCTCGCCAGAGCCGAGGGCACAGGCGTGCCGCTGCGCATCAAACTGGGGCTTGATCCGACCGCGCCCGACATCCATATCGGCCACACCGTGGTGCTGAACAAAATGCGGCAGTTGCAGGACTTGGGGCATACCGTCATTTTTCTGATTGGCGACTTTACAAGCCTGATTGGCGATCCTTCCGGGCGCAACACCACCCGTCCGCCGCTGACGCCAGAGCAGATCAAGGTCAACGCAGAAACCTATTACCGTCAAGCCAGCCTGGTGCTGGACCCGGCCAAAACCGAGATCCGTTACAACAGCGAGTGGTCAGACCCGCTGGGTGCGCGCGGCATGATTCAACTGGCGGCCAAATACAACGTCGCGCGGATGATGGAGCGCAATGACTTTCATGACCGCTTCAAGGCCGGCACCCCCATCAGCGTTCATGAGTTTTTGTATCCGCTGATGCAGGGCTAT
>JBKJOH010000360.1:0-3969 GCA_046593295.1 Polaromonas sp.
CCTTATACCTTGCGGCTTTCAGTGGAGAGGTGTTACCTCCTACGCTGTCCTGTGCAGTCCGGACGTTCCTCCAGTGCGACCTTTCGGCCCGACGCTTTCGCGTCGGCTTTTCAGCTATGCACCAGCGGCGGTCTGGCAGGCTTCACGGCTTGATTATCGGTGCAACTTAAAATACAGCCCTGATCCGAAAAACAGATCCACGAAAGTAACGATGATCCGCATCACTGAACTCAAGCTGCCACTTGACCACGACGAGCACGCGCTACCTGCGTTGATCGTCAAAACGCTGGACATAGCCAGCGCCGAGTTGGCTAAACACATCATCTACAAACGCAGCTATGACGCGCGCAAGAAAACGCTGCTGCTGGTGTACATCGTTGATGTGGAAGTGGCCCCCACGCTTGAGGCGACGCTGCTAAAACAGTTTGAAGCGCACCCACACATTCGCCCGATGCCGGACCAAAACTACTACCCTGTGGTGCAGCTCAACAGCGCTGCCGCCTTAAAACCTGTCGTTATCGGCTTCGGCCCCTGCGGTATTTTTGCGGCGCTGCTGCTGGCGCAAATGGGTTTCAAACCCATCGTGCTGGAGCGCGGCAAAAAAGTTCGTGAGCGTACCAAAGACACCTGGGGCCTGTGGCGCAAGAAGGTGCTGAACCCCGAATCAAACGTACAGTTTGGCGAAGGCGGTGCCGGCACATTTTCAGACGGCAAGCTCTGGAGCCAGATCAAAGACCCGCGCCATCTGGGCCGTAAAGTGATGATGGAATTCGTCAAGGCCGGTGCGCCTGAAGAAATTTTGCTGGTCAGCAAACCGCACATCGGCACCTTCAAACTCGTCAAGGTGGTGGAGCACATGCGCGAGCAAATCATCGCGCTCGGGGGGGAGGTGCGTTTTGAGCAGCGGGTGAGTGATGTTTTGATTGAAGATGGACATATTCGCGGCCTCACAGTGCAAAACTTGAATGACAACACCCGCTACGAGCTACGTGCCGACCACGTCGTGCTGGCACTCGGCCACAGCTCGCGCGACACCGTCACCATGCTGCATCAGCGCGGCGTTTACATGGAAGCCAAACCGTTTTCAATCGGTTTTCGCATCGAGCACCCGCAGGGCTTGATTGACCGCGCGCGCCTAGGCCAACACGCCGGCCACCCACTGCTGGGGGCGGCTGACTACAAGCTGGTACACCACGCCATGAACGGTGAAGGTAGGGGCAGATCGGTCTACAGTTTTTGCATGTGCCCCGGCGGCACGGTGGTGGCAGCTACGTCTGAAGTGGGCCGCGTGGTCACCAACGGCATGAGCCAATATTCACGCAACGAGCGCAATGCCAATGCTGGCATCGTCGTCGGTATCTCGCCTAGCGACTACCCCCTAAATGTTGCAAAGCCGCTGGCGGGCATTGAATTCCAGCGCCAGTTGGAGTCCCATGCCTTCACGCTAGGTGGCAGCAACTATGAAGCGCCCGGTCAGTTGGTGGGTGACTTTTTGCAGGCCAAGCCGTCAACGCAACTGGGCAGCGTGGAGCCGTCGTACAAGCCCGGCGTGCTGATGACCGACCTATCCAGCGCCCTACCCGCCTACGCCATCACAGCCATGCGCGAAGCGATACCGGTGTTTGGTAAAAAAATACGCGGCTTTGATATGCATGACGCGGTGCTGACGGGTGTTGAAACCCGCACCTCGTCACCCCTGAAAATCACGCGCGGCGATGACTTTCAAAGTCTCAATGTCAAAGGTCTCTACCCGGCAGGTGAAGGTGCCAGCTACGCGGGCGGCATTTTGTCAGCAGGTGTTGACGGCATCGAGGTAGCCGAAGCGGTGGCGCGCAGCATGACCCACCTAAGCGCCATACAAGCCCCGCCCATTCAACACGTTTAGCCAAACCGCTTGCGGTGACAATGGGGCTATTGGGGTCAGATGCCAATTTCATTGCGATGCAGAGCATCGCACCCGGCGGGCGTGCCAAAGGCACGATGAATTTGGACTCTGACCCCAAAAACCCCTTTCCCCACCCGCACATGACAAAACAACCAGCTACCGCTAAACCAGCGAGCAGACCAGCAGCACGCGCCGTCAATCCGCTTCTTGAAAAACTCTTCGAGCTATACCCAAAATTGTTTGGCGCGCAGTTCATGCCGCTCAAGCTCGGCGTGTTTCAGGATTTGCTGGCGCGCCATCCTGACGTGTTCCAGAAAGTCGAACTAAAGCTAGCGATGGGCCAGCACGCCCGGTCAACCCGCTATCTCGAAAGCGTGGCAGCAGGCCATGCGCGCCATGACCTCGATGGCAACCGGTTGGAGGCCGTTGCCCCCGAGCATGTTCACCACGCGATTCTGGAAATATTTCGCCGTCGTCAGGCTCGCTCAAAAGAAGACTTGCGTCCCCGTCTGAGAGTGCTACTGATGCAGGCGATTGAAGCGTCTGGATTGACGCACGCTGAGTACGCAGAGCGTGTGCGGGTGCAGGACGACGCAGCCAACGCCCTGCTGGACGACGCTATCGCTGAACTTGGCGTGGAAGCCGCCAAACGCGAAGCGCTGGTGCGCCTATTTGAAGCCAGCGGCAAAACGGCGCTTGAGTTTGCCGACATGTATGGCATGGACGTTCGCGATATCAACAGGGCACTTCTATAAATTCATTTTTCGGGCGAATTGCTGCGTTGCGCGGTGCTCGAAATCCTCACGTACTCCAGTACGTTCCGGTTCCTGCGCTCCGTGCGCCTTGCACTTCATCCCGAAAATCTGAATTTCTAGAAGTGCCATTGAAACCCAGTTCGGGCTTACCGCGCCATTTTCAAGGGATTCACGCCCTTTATGCGGCAAGTGGGCCACCAAAGCACGCCAAACCCGCAACACGGGCCATTGCCCTACACAGATGGAATGGCTTGGCGTGAAAAACCGATCAAGCGTTAGTCGCCTGAATACCCCATTTGGCCAGCGCGGCACTGTCGGTTACCCGCGCATCAACCCAACGCGCACCCTCGGGGGTTTGCTCCTTCTTCCAGAACGGTGCCTGCGTTTTAAGGTAGTCCATCAAAAACTCGCAGGCCTTGAAGCTCTCGCCCCGGTGCGCAGAAGTTACCGCAACCATCACCACCTGGTCGAGCGGCTGCAACAGCCCGATGCGATGCACCACACGCGCACCATAAATATCAAAGCGCAGACAAGCTTCATCAATCATCGCCTCAATGGCTTTTTCAGTCATGCCAGGGTAGTGCTCAAGCTCCATGCTGCTGACGGCGAGGCCGTCGTTGCGGTCTCTTACGGTGCCGACAAAGCTGCACACTGCGCCTATGCGTTTGTCTTGCGCGCGCAGCGCTGCGTGCTCGGCAGAAACGTCGAAATCAGAGGTTTGGATGGAAACGCGCGGAGAGTTCATGGGCAGGAAAAAGAGAGATTATTTGAACCGGTGATGATATTGACGATGGCTACCCTTCTGCCGGACGCAAAACCAGCCATCGGCTTCCAGAACAGTGATCAGTTCTTTGACTTTAGTCGGCATCGTGTGCGAATCGTACTCCGTTAGCTGACTTCGGCTGATCTTGGCATCCCCCGTGCCAGAATGCCTAGCCACCCGTAACCGGCGGGAAAAACGCCACTTCACAACCGTCAACCAACACAGCTGATTCATCGCGCATCACCTGGTTGAGCGCCATGCGCACCGCCTTGCCGCGTGCCAGGGCAGCGGCGTGTGCCGGGCTGGTGGCCATGAGTTCGTCGCGCAGGGTGGCGAGTGTGGTGGCGGATGTTTCATGCACCGCACTGCTATGGCCGATAACCTCACGGATAGACGCAAAATATTTGATGGTGATTTTCATGTGCACTTCTATAAATTCATTTTTCGAACGAATTGCGGCGTTGCGCGGTGCTCGCGGGTTTTTGGGGTCAGAGTCCAAATTCATCGTGCCTCCGGCACGCCCTTCGGGGGCGGTGCAACGCACCGCAATGAAATTGGCGTCTGAC
>JBKJOH010000117.1:0-4173 GCA_046593295.1 Polaromonas sp.
CGACCGAAGTCACCGTCAGGCTGATTCCCAAGCCGCTGCTGGCGCGCTGCATCATGGCCAGCTTCGACGACCTGCGCAAGGCCGGCGATGCGGTCGCGGCCGTGATTGCCGCCGGCATCATTCCGGCCGGGCTGGAAATGATGGACAAGCCTATGACGGCGGCCGTCGAAGATTTCGTTCACGCCGGCTATGACCTGAGCGCCGAGGCGATTTTGCTTTGTGAAAGTGATGGCACGCCGGAAGAAGTCGAGGAAGAAATTGGCCGCATGAACGCCGTATTGCAGTTGCATGGGGCCACCGCGATTGCCGTGAGCCAGAACGAAGCCGAGCGCCTGCGCTTCTGGAGCGGCCGCAAAAACGCTTTCCCGGCATCAGGCCGCATCAGCCCCGACTACATGTGCATGGACTCGACCATTCCGCGCAAACGCCTGGCCGACATGCTGCTGGCTATTGGCGAGATGGAAAAGAAATACCAGCTGCGTTGTGCCAATGTTTTCCACGCCGGTGATGGTAATCTGCACCCACTGATACTGTTTGATGCAAATGATGCTGACCAGCTGCATCGCTGTGAGCTTTTTGGCGCCGATATTTTGGAAACCAGCGTCGCGATGGGCGGCACCGTGACAGGCGAGCATGGCGTGGGCGTGGAAAAACTCAACTCCATGTGTGTGCAGTTCTCTGCTGAAGAAAACGAACAGATGTTCGGCATCAAACGCGCGTTTGACAGCCGTGGCCTGCTTAACCCCGGCAAAGTGATTCCAACGCTGAACCGCTGCGCCGAGTACGGAAAAATGCTGGTGCGTGGCGGAAAAATATCGCACCCTGATTTGCCGCGCTTCTAGGCATCTGGCAGGCCGCATGACCAATGCACGCGGCAAACCAGGCTCAGATTGATTTCACCAGCACCGGCGTTTTGGCAGTAGCGCCAAATAAAATTTCGCCAGCCAGTTGTCCGCCCTCCTCAATCACCAGCTTGCCATAGCGAATGGTGCCCGTGACTTTGCCCGTTGAGTAAATCACCAGCTTCTGGCGCACTGTCAGGTTGCCATTGAACTCCCCGCGGATTTCAGCCACGTCAATTTCTGCTGAGCCCTTGAACGCGCCCTTCTCGGCAATCTGCATCACGCGTGAGTCCATCGTGGCTTCTACCAGGCCTTCCACCACCAGCGTGTCGCAATCGGTGATTTCAACGCCTTTGAGCTTGATGTTAGGCCCAACTATTAGCTTGCTGCCGCCTTCTTTTGCAAGGCTGGCGGAGTCAAGCCCAGCAGATGGCTGGGGAGCCTCAGCGGCTGGTTTTTGATTGGCTTGCGGGCTGCCCGCATGTGGCGTGCTGGACGCGCCACCGACGTTGTAGCCGTTCGCTGCCCCCTGACGCAATGCCGCTGAGGTGTTTAGGGTATCAGTGTCGCGCTTGCCAAAAAATGGTGTTCCCATGAAAGTTCCTTAAAAAGAACGCATGGTACGTCTGCAAAAAATTAAAAGCATCCGGCACATGCAAGAGGCGTAACGAAATTAATTCTTACATCGCACATGACTCAAACCACAGGGCAGTCCATAGCGTGTTGACAACACGTTGATAGTGCGTTGATAAAAATTGCTGGCACAGGCGATATAGTCAGACGCAATGGGCTACACGTTAAAAATTTTCGCACCAGAAGATGTCACGCAAGCCGAGCGCCAGAATGCTGAAAAGCGCTTTCGTGCTGCGCTGGAAAATTCCCTCGGCGATGAGTCTCTGGTGCTTCCGGTTTACCAGACTTACCTGCGTTTGCTGCAAACGCATGGCGACAACCCCCGCCCATGGCCTATTACACCAGCAGAGCAGTTACTGGCAGACCAGTGGGAGGCTGCGGAACTGGCCGCCACGCAGGCCGCCTTCGGGGTACACCGCTACATGGGCGACGCGCACTTTGAACTGGGCGCTTGAACTTTCTGCCAGCGGGTACTGCTTATAGCGCCACGCACCAATTCTGCCCGCTGGTGGGCTACTTATTTTCTGCACATAATCAGGTCACCATCTAAATATGGGAGTGGCGATGTCACCAGGGTTTGTTGGCTGGAAAGCTGTAGCGTGCGGTATTGAGAAACCCGCAAGCCGCTCCTTTTTTTATAGCTTGTCACGCCCGTATTCATTGGGCTAGAGCCATTTTTTAACACTAAAATGGCACTTGAAAGTGCTCCAGAACCGCTAATACGGGAAAACACATGCTTGACGTTACGCAACTCTGAAGGAATAGCGATGAAAGCCAACCGATTTTTTGCATTCAGCAGATTTGCCACTACAGGCGCGGCCTTGCTGCTCCTTGCCGCGCTGCCAGCACATGCCCAAACCATGAAGCCGGGCCTTTGGGAAGTCAACAACAAGCTGGGCGGCAGCCCCGAGATGGACAAGGCCATGGCCCAGATGCAGGAGCAGATGGCCAATCTGCCCCCTGCCCAGCGCAAAGCGATGGAAGACATGCTGGCCAAACAGGGGGTGGGCTTGTCTGGTGTGTCTGGCGGCGGCATGGTTGCCAAAATCTGAATCACCAAAGAAATGGCCGCCAGCAACCAGATGCCCGTGCAGCAGCAGGGCAGTTGCACCACAACCACCAGCGACAAGAGCACTACCTCCATGAAAATGAAGTTTGTCTGCAGCAACCCGCCATCCAGCGGCGAAGGGCAGTTCACCTTCGCCGGTGACACCGCCTACACCATGAAGATGACCGTCAACGGAGCGGCGCAGGGCGTACCCAAAAACACCACCCTGGACACGTCGGGCAAATGGCTGGTCAGCGACTGCGGTGTCGTTAAACCGATGGTGTTGCCGAAGTAACCGGGCATTGGCTGCGGAGTGGGCGAACGTGGCGGCAATATTCACCTCTCGCCGAAGATAGCCGTCCCCACCCGCACCATGGTGCTGCCCGCATGAATCGCGGCCTCCAGATCCGCCGTCATGCCCATCGAGAGCGTATCCATGGGTTCAGGCAGCTCACCTGATGCATTGATCTGGTCAAAAAGGTCTCTAGCCCTTTGGTGCAGCGCGCAGGCAGCTACAAAATTAATAGCAGGTTCAGGTATCGACATGAGCCCGCGCAGGCGCAGGCGTGGCAGCTTTGAAACCTCTAGCGCCAGGGCCAGGAGGTCTTGCGGCGCAACCCCCGATTTGTTCGCGCCAGCGTCGATGTTGACCTGTAGGCAAACCTGCAGCGGCGGCAATTCTGACGGACGCTGCTCGCTCAGGCGCTGGGCAATCTTGAGACGGTCAAGCGACTGCACCCAGTCAAAGTGCTCGGCTACCAGCCGGGTTTTATTGCTCTGCACCGGGCCTATGCAGTGCCATTCGAGCGGCCATTCGAGTGGCATCACCTGCAAGTTGCGCAGGGCCACGATCTTTTCCACACCTTCGGCAATGTAGTTCTCGCCAAACGCGCGTTGCCCGTCTGCTGCCGCGTCCATCACCGCTTCAAAGGGAAAGGTCTTGGACACTGCCAGCAAACGCACGCCTGCCGGATTGCGGCCCGCAGCCACGCAGGCGGTGGTGATGCGGTCACGGACTTGCTGGAGCTTACGCACTATCATGGTCATAATCCGACTGTAAACTCAGATTCGGCCTACACGTCGCCTCGTTTTTAAGGATTCCTCGGGATGGACATTACCCAGCTGCTGGCTTTTAGCGTCAAGAACAAGGCATCCGACCTGCATTTGTCAGCAGGTTTGCCACCCATGATTCGCGTACACGGCGACGTTCGCCGCATCAACGTTGACCCGCTAGACCACAAGCAGGTGCATGCCATGGTGTACGACATCATGAACGACACCCAGCGCAAGAACTACGAGGAGTTTCTCGAGGTTGATTTCTCCTTCGAAATTGATGGCTTGGCGCGCTTTCGCGTCAATGCCTTCAACCACAACCGTGGCGCGGGTGCGGTGCTGCGTACTATTCCTTCGAAAATCCTGACGCTGGAGCAGCTCAATGCGCCCAAGATCTTCGCTGAATTGGCCATGAAACCGCGCGGCATGGTGCTGGTCACTGGCCCCACCGGTTCGGGCAAGTCCACCACGCTGGCGGCCATGGTCAACTATTTGAACGAAAACGAATACGGCCACATCCTCACGGTGGAAGACCCCATCGAGTTTGTGCATGAGTCCAAAAAATGCCTGATCAACCAGCGCGAGGTTGGCCCACAC
>JBKJOH010000260.1:0-6517 GCA_046593295.1 Polaromonas sp.
GAAAAAGCCACCGACATTACACCACGCCAAGTCGTGATTTACACCGATGGTGCCTGCAAGGGCAACCCCGGCCCCGGCGGCTGGGGTGCGGTATTGACGAGCGGCAATACAGAAAAAGAGCTGTTTGGCGGCGAGCTGGGTACGACCAACAACCGCATGGAAATCATGGCGGTGATTGAAGCCCTGGCGGCCCTTAAACAGCCCTGCAAGGTCACCCTTTACCTTGACAGCGAATATGTGCGCAAGGGCATCACCGAATGGATTCACGGCTGGAAGGCCAGAGGCTGGCGCACAGCGGCCAAGGCACCGGTCAAAAACGTGGACTTGTGGCAAAGGCTGGATGCGCTGGTCATCTCGGGCGGGCACGCCATCGACTGGCGTTGGGTCAAAGGACATGCGGGCGATCCGGGTAACGAGCGGGCTGATGGCCTGGCGAACAAGGGTGTAGAGCGCGCCCTAGGGCGAATTTAGGGAAATTTCGACATGGCATCAAAAGTAATTTACACAGTGGTCGCAGCGGCGGGCATTGCGGCTGCTTCAGGCGCAGCGTGGTGGTACCAACAGCCCAAATCTGCCAGCGAGACCTCAAGCGCTTCAGCTACAGCGCCCGCAGCCGGAGCGCCTACAGCACCTGTAGCCCCAGCCAGCGGTGCGGCAGCAGGCAAGCCACCGGCAGTAGAGGTTGCCAAGGTGGCGCTTGCAATGCTGACGGACGACACACAAGCTGTGGGCAGCCTGCGCTCCCGCCGTGGCGTGGTGCTCAGGCCGGAGGTCAGTGGGCGTATTACCCAGCTCAATTTCACTGACGGGCAACGCGTGCGTAAAGGCCAGGTGCTGGTGCAGTTTGATGACCAGTTGCCATTGGCCCAGGTGCAGCAAAGCCAGGCTGAACTCTCGATTGCGCAGGCCAACCAAAAACGCAACGAAGAGTTGGTGGCACAAAACTTCATCAGCAAACGCTCGCTCGATGAAAGCGCCGCTAATTTGCAGGTGGCACAAGCCAAGCTGTCACTGGCGCGAGCGACGGCTGCACGCTTGAGAATCCTGGCACCGTTTGACGGTATCGTTGGCATTCGCCTGGTCAATGTGGGTGACTATTTGAAGGACGGCGCAGACATCGTCAACATCGAAGACATAGACGCGATTTTTGTTGATTTCCGCTTGCCCGAACGCTTCCAGACCAAGGTCAAGCAGGGTCAGACCGCGCTGCTCGACATTGACGCGCTGCCTGGCAAAAAATACACCGCACAGGTGCAAGCGATTGACCCCCTGATTGATGTCAATGGTCGGTCTGTCGGCATCAGGGCTTGCATTGACAACCGCCAGTTGCAACTGCGCCCCGGCATGTTTGCGCGCGTCAACGTCGTGTTTGGCGTGCGCGACAACACGCGGGTTATTCCTGAAGAAGCCATCATTCCCCAGGGCGGCAGACAGTTTGTGCTCAAGTTATTGCCCGGCCCGGAGGGCTCATCGCCAGCAACGCGCATCACCAAACGGGTTGAGGTCAAGGTTGGCCTGCGCAGTCCGGGCAAGGTTGAAATTCTGGAAGGCCTTGACGTTGGCGATACGGTGGTCACTGCGGGGCAGCAGCGGGTGCAACGCGATGGCTCCAGCGTGACGGTGGCTGACGTGCCTGGTGGCGGTCGGCCAGCGGGCGCAGCCAGCGCGGCGGGCGCCGCACCTGCGGCCAGTGCTGCATCGGCACCTATAGCTTCCGCGTCTGCGGCGAAAGCTGACGTGAAAACTGAAGTGAAGAGCGCGGCAAAACCCGCTGGCCCCAACCCTTGCGGTGAAGCCAAGCCCTAAGGCTTGGCAATGTCCAGAGCTTCATCGAAAAAATGATTTGAGGCGCTTGTCGATGCTATTTTCTAAAGTCCACCATGCAACTAGCTGAAACCTCCATACGCCGCCCGGTCTTTGCCACGGTATTGTCATTGCTGATTGTGCTGATCGGTGCGGTCAGCTTCAACCGGCTGTCCGTGCGTGAGTACCCCAAGATTGATGAACCGGTCGTCACCGTCAGCGTACGTTATGCGGGTGCATCTGCCGAGGTGATTGAATCGCAGGTTACCAAGCCCCTTGAAGACTCGATTGCCGGTATTGACGGTGTCGATGTGATCACCTCCATCAGCCGCGCCGACCAGGCGCAGATCAGCGTGCGTTTCAGGCTTGAAAAAGATGCCGACTCTGCCGCTGCCGAGGTGCGCGACCGCACTTCTCGCGTGCGCAACAAACTACCGCAAGCCATTGAAGAGCCGGTCATTGCCAAGGTCGAGGCCGATGCTTTCCCGGTGATTCAGATTGCTTTTTCAAGCGACTCATTGACACCGCTGCAAATCAATGATCTGGTCAACCGCATCGTCAAGCCACGTTTTCAAACCATTACTGGCGTGGCTGATGTACGCATTTTTGGTGAACGCAAATACGCCATGCGCGTGTGGCTGGACACCGACAAGTTAGCCGCCTACAAGCTCACCACACAAGACGTTGAAGATGCCATTCGCCGCAGCAACCTGGAGCTGCCAGCCGGACGCATCGAGTCGCAGCAACGCGAGTTCAGTGTCACCTCACAAACCGATTTACTCAGACCCGCGCAATTCGGCGAGATTGTCATCAAAAACGTCAACGGCTTTTCAATCAAGGTGCGTGATGTTGCCAAGGTCGAAGAGGCCGCAGCCGATGAGCGTACTTCCGTGCGGCTCAATGGCCGCTCTGCCGTGGTGGTGGGCGTCATTCGTCAGGCCACTGCCAACCCGCTTGATCTGTCAAAAGGCGTGCGTGCGGCCATCCCCAAGTTAAAAGCCGATTTGCCGCCCGACATGGTGATTGATGTGGCCAATGACAACGCGATTTTCATTGACCGCTCGGTTGCCAACGTCTACCGCACGATTGTTGAGGCCATCATTCTGGTGGCGCTGGTTATTTTTGTGTTCTTGCGCACCATACGTGCCTCCATCATTCCTATCGTCACCATTCCGGTCAGCCTGATAGGTACGTTTGCGCTGATGGCGCTGGCGGGTTTCACTATCAACACGCTGACGCTGCTGGCGCTGGTGCTGGCGATTGGTCTGGTGGTGGACGATGCCATCGTGATGCTGGAAAATATCTATCGTCACATTGAAGAAGGCATGGACCCGTTTTCAGCCGGTATCAAGGGCGCGCGCGAAATTGGCTTTGCCGTTGTTACCATGACGGCCACGCTGGTGGCGGTGTATGCGCCACTGGCCTTCACGCCAGGCCGTACCGGGCGGCTGTTCGTCGAGTTTGCACTGGCGCTGGCTGGCGCGGTGGTGGTGTCGGGCGTCGTTGCGCTGACGCTCACGCCCATGATGTGTACGCAATTGCTCAAGCACAACCCCAAACCGAATCGTTTTGACCGCACCATGGAGCGCTGGTTGACATCCATGTCTGACGGTTACGGCCTGGCGCTGCGCTGGGTGGTGACATCGCGCTACCAGCGTCCCAGTCAAAAGGCTAGCGTAGGCCAATACCTTAAAAGTTGGGTGTTGCAGGCGCGTTGGATTGTGGTGGCGGTGATGCTGACAAGCGCAGTTGCGATTGCATTCGTTTTTCCGACCATGAAGCAAGAGCTGTCACCGATTGAAGACCGTGGTGTGATTCTGGCCAGCGTCAACGCGCCTGATGGCGCAACACTGGACTACACCAACCGCTACGCCAGGGTGCTTGAAAAAATCGGCGAGCCTTATAAAGAGTTCGACCGCATTTTTGTCATCGTCGGCAACCCCACGGTAGCCCAGGCGACCATTGTTTACCGCGCGGTTGACTGGGATGACCGCAAGCGCTCGACCATCGAGATGGCGCGCGAGATGCAGCCAAAATTTAACAGCCTGCCCGGTGTGACGGCTTTCCCGATCACACCGCCATCGCTGGGGCAGGGCATCCGTGAGCGGCCTCTGAACTACGTGATTCAGACATCCGACAGTTATCAAAACCTCAATGCTGTCACGCGCCAGATACTGGACGAGATGGCCAAAAACCCGGGCATCGTGTCGTCAGACATTGACCTGCGTTTGAACAAGCCCGAGCTGCGCATTGAAGTCGAACGTGACAAGGCGGCCGACCTGGGTGTGAGCGTTGAAGTGGTCGCCAAGACGATTGAAACGCTGCTCGGCGGACGCAACGTGACCCGCTACAAGCGTGATGCCGAGCAATACGACGTGATTGTGCAAACGCAGCTCAGTGGCCGCACCACACCCGAAGACATTGACCGCATTTATGTGCGTGGTCAGAAAAATGGTGTGGACGCAATGATTCCACTGTCGGCACTCGTGAAGGTGAAGGAGTCGGTATCGCCGCGTGAGCTGAACCACTTCGGTCAGCGCCGGGCGGTGTCCATCACCGCCAATCTCGCGCCTGACTATTCGCTGGGTGAGGCCATCAAATTCATGGATCAGACCTCTGCCAAAATTCTGAAAACAGGTTACAGCACAGATTTGAACGGCACTTCACGCGAGTTCAAAAGCTCGCAGGGCGCGCTGGCGATTGTGTTTGTGCTGGCGCTGCTGTTCATCTTTTTGGTGCTGGCGGCGCAGTTTGAAAGCTTTATTGATCCGCTGGTCATCATGCTGTCGGTTCCGTTATCGATGATTGGGGCGTTGCTGGCACTGAAGTGGTCGGGTGGGTCGCTCAACGTGTATTCACAAATCGGACTTATCACGCTGGTTGGCCTGATTACCAAGCACGGCATATTGATTGTCGAATTTACCAACCAGTTGCGCGCTAAAGGCATGGACATGATTGACGCGCTGGTCAAGGCATCAGCACAGCGCCTGCGCCCAATTTTGATGACGACGGGTGCCATGGTGCTGGGTGCGTTACCGCTGGCTCTGGCAGATGGCGCAGGAGCCGAGAGCCGCACGCAAATCGGCTGGGTTATTGTGGGCGGCATGTCGCTGGGCACACTGCTGACGATTTTTGTGGTGCCCACCATGTACAGCCTGTTTGCGCGCCAGGCGATTCCGGGGGCGAATACAGCGGCAGTTAAGGATACCGAACCAGCACCTGCTGCTGGCCATGACTCCGGGCCTGAATACATTGCCAAGTGAATTGGGGAATGACGGCTACAGAAATTGTAGGTATCGACCACAGGGGTAAACTTGGATAAACAAGTTTAATCTGCCGCGTCAGGAGTTAAGAATTGCCAACTATTTCTATGTTCTACGGCATCTTGGTGTCTATGTTCTTCGAGGACAACGAGCGTCATTCACTCGCGCATATTCATGTGCGTTATGCCGGAGAGCGCGCGTCGTTCGCGATTGAAGATGGCCGAATGCTGGCGGGCAGCCTGCCGCCGAAACAAACAAAAATGGTGCAAGCGTGGATCGCAATCCACACTGAAGAACTCTTTACCGACTGGGAGCTGGCCGTTAGCGGTGAGCAACCGTTTCGTATCGCACCGTTGCAATAAGGGGCGGACTATGCAAGAGCTACTTGACGTGATGCGGGTGGAGACAATGCCAGGCTACAGGTTGACTTTAGAGTTCAGCAACGGTGAGCGGCGAATCTTCGACATGACTCCCTACCTGAACAAAAAACCATTCATGCCGCTCAAGCAGCCACTGCTGTTTGCCAAGGCTGCCGTGGACTATGGCACGGTCGTTTGGCCGGGCAATATAGACATTTCACCGGACACGCTCTACGACAGGTCGTTGCCCGTCTCGTAACCCTAAGAACGCGCGGGGGCGTTAAATCGCGCCATCAAACATCAGTACATCCACTTCATCACCGATGCCGATGTTGCCCTGTGCATGGTGCAGCACCATCAGGCCATTCGCCTCGGCCATGGAGCGCAGCACGCCTGAGCCCTGATTGCCCGTGGTTTTGACTTGCAGTGAGCCATCAGCCGCCGTCGATACCCAGCCGCGCTGGTATTCGGTACGGCCCGGTTTTTTGCGAATCGCCTCCAGGCTGCGCGCCCTGAGCAGCGGCGCAGGCGCAGCACTGGCCCCCATCATCTGCAACAGCGCCGGGCGCACAAAAGCCAAAAACGTCACCATCACTGCGACCGGGTTGCCGGGCAGTCCAAACAACACGGCAGCATGCTCGTTGATTTTTTGGATGCTATTATTTTCGTAGCTGGTCACGCCCGTATTCATTGGGCTGGGGGCCGATTTGTCTGTTATTTTTGGTTCAAAATCAGCATTTTTAGTGGTTTTTGAGGCCATCAACCGTCCAACCGCCATGGGTCGGCCTGGCCGCATGGCAATGCGCCAGAAGGCCACATCGCCGAGCTTTTTCATCATCGCTTTGGTGTGGTCTGCCTCACCGACGCTCACGCCGCCCGACGTGATGATCGCGTCGGCGCGTGCTGCGGCGCTTAGGAAGGCGGCTTCAAGCAGCGCAGGATCGTCGCGCACCACGCCCATGTCGATGACCTCGCAGCCCAGGCGGCGCAACATGCCGAACACGGTGTAGCGGTTGCTGTCGTACACCGCGCCTTCGCGCGGCGGCTCGCCAAGTGACAGGATTTCATCGCCGGTAGAAAAGTAGGCCACCC
>JBKJOH010000315.1:0-2982 GCA_046593295.1 Polaromonas sp.
GGTACTGCTCCGCAGCGCCGGTCATTTTGTTTTGCCGACCAAGAGCGAGAATCTGCGTAAATCCCACATAGAAAAACAGCCCTTCCATCAGACAAGCAAATACAATCAAGGATTTCAGTAATTTCTGGTCGTTCTCCGGTGTACCCGTGTGAAACATCGGGTCCATGATTTCACCGATGAATGGCAACAGAAATTCGTCTTTGTCGCGAATCGACTTGATCTCGTTATAAGCATTGAATATTTCGCTCTCATCCAAACCAAGCGATTCAACGATATACTGATATGCGTGAGTGTGAATTGCTTCTTCAAACGCTTGTCGGAGGAGGAACTGACGGCATTCAGGTGCGGTGATATGTCTGTAGGTACCAAGAACGATGTTGTTTGCGGCCAGTGAATCGGCAGTGACGAAAAATCCGAGGTTTCGTTTGACCAGGCGGCGTTCGTCTTCGGTCAGGCCGTTAGGGTCTTTCCAGAGTGCGATGTCGCGGGTCATGTTGACTTCCTGCGGCATCCAGTGGTTGGCGCAGCTGGCAAGGTATTTTTCCCAGGCCCATTTGTATTTGAAGGGCACCAACTGGTTCACGTCGGTCTGGCCGTTGATGATGCGTTTGTCCGAAGCCTTGACGCGTTTGGCTACTGCGGGATCGGCTGTTGGCTGCGCACTTGTAGCGGTAGCCGCGACAGCAGGCGTAACAGGTCCGTCGTTCAACATGCGAGTCTGCGCTTGAGGTGCGGCAGAGATAAGTGGCGGAAGTTCCATCGAGCGGCTCTCTAGCAGGCCGCTTGCAAGTGTTTTTTGCGATGATGGTTTGACTTCTTCGTCCCAGGTCAACATATAGGTTTCCAATACTTTGGGATTATGAAAGCAGCGATGGAAAATGAAAAGTGTTCATTCACATCGCAGCAAAATTGTGTTGCTCAATTACATCGCTTGATGACATCGAACAGACCATCAAGCGATTACGAAAGTAATTACGAAAGTAATTGCGAAAGAGCTTCATCGACAGCATTTTTTTACTGACAGGCCTCGCAACCTGGATCATCGATGGCGCAAAACTTGATGTCGGTTGCAGGTGTTGCATTCATCTGTGCCTGCGCTGTAGCAGCCGCTGCGTCGAGTGCGCTGATGCCGCCAGCCGCAGTTGCAGCGCCCGAAGAGACAGAGTTCATCTTGCCTGCAGTCACGGTTGATTTCTCGGCGTGCGTTGCACTCTGCGTGCGCAGGTAGTAAGTGGTTTTGAGGCCACGCAACCAAGCCAGCTTGTAGGTCTCGTCGAGTTTTTTGCCAGACGCGCCAGCCATGTAGATGTTGAGCGACTGCGCCTGGTCAATCCATTTCTGGCGGCGCGATGCGGCTTCGACAATCCATTGGGTTTCAACTTCAAACGCCGTTGCGTAAAGTGATTTGATGTTTTGCGGTACACGGTCAATGGGACGCAACGAACCGTCGTAATGTTTCAGGTCAACCACCATCACGTCGTCCCACAGGCCCAGGCGTTTCAGGTCGCGCACCAGGTAATGGTTGATCACCGTGAACTCGCCGGACAGGTTGGACTTGACCGAGAGGTTGCCAAAGCAGGGCTCAATGCAGGCATCCACGCCAATGATGTTGGAGATGGTGGCGGTTGGCGCAATGGCGACGCAGTTGGAGTTGCGCATGCCGTCTGTGGCAATTTTTTTGCGCAGCGCTTCCCAGTCCAGCGTTGCCGAGCGGTCGACTTCAACATAACCACCACGCGCTTCCAAAAGCATGTCCAGCGTGTCGAGTGGCAGTATGCCCTGGTCCCAGAGCGAACCCTTGTAGCTGGCATACTTGCCGCGCTCTTTGGCCAGCTCAGTCGAAGCCCAGTAAGCGTGGTAGCAGACGGCTTCCATGGACTGGTCTGCAAACTCGACGGCTTCTTGCGATGCATAAGGCACACGCAATTCATACAGGCAGTCCTGGAAACCCATGATGCCAAGGCCAACCGGGCGATGTCGCATGTTGGAGTCGCGTGCTTTCTTGACCGCGTAGTAATTGATGTCGATCACGTTGTCCAGCATACGCATGGCGGTGGTGATGGTTTTTTGCAGCTTGGTGTGGTCGAGAACCTTTGCGCCGCCTTCGTCATCCTTTAAATGCTGGACGAGGTTGACGGAGCCAAGGTTGCAGACCGCGGTTTCGGTGTCGCTGGTATTGAGTGTGATCTCGGTGCAGAGGTTGGACGAATGCACCACACCCGTGTGCTGCTGTGGTGAGCGGATGTTGCAGGCATCCTTGAAAGTTATCCATGGATGGCCAGTTTCAAACAGCATCGACAGCATCTTGCGCCACATGTCGGTGGCCTGCAGCTTGCGTGCGGGTTTGATCTCGCCGCGCTCGGCTTTGGCTTCGTAGGCGGTGTAGATTTTTTCGAAGTCCTTGCCGAACTTGTCGTGCAGATCGGGTGTGTCATTGGGGGAAAACAGCGTCCAGCTGCCTTTTTCCATGACGCGGCGCATGAACAGGTCGGGAATCCAGTTGGCGGTGTTCATGTCGTGCGTGCGGCGGCGGTCATCGCCGGTGTTCTTGCGCAGCTCGAGGAACTCTTCGATGTCCAGGTGCCACGTTTCCAGGTACGCACAGACAGCGCCCTTGCGCTTGCCGCCCTGGTTGACGGCGACTGCCGTGTCGTTGTCGACTTTCAGGAAAGGCACCACGCCCTGCGACTCGCCGTTGGTACCCTTGATATGGGCACCGAGTGCGCGCACCGGTGTCCAGTCGTTGCCCAGGCCGCCGGCAAACTTCGACAGCAGCGCGTTTTCCTTCAGCGCTTCGTAAATGCCGTCCAGATCGTCCGACACGGTGGTCAGGTAGCACGACGACAGCTGCGAGCGGCGCGTGCCCGAGTTGAACAGCGTCGGCGTGCTCGACATGAAGTCGAACGACGACAGCACTTCGTAAAACTCGATGGCCCGCTCTTCACGGTTGATTTCATTGAGCGACAGGCCCATCGCCACGCG